>QMMS01000142.1 GCA_003647375.1 Deltaproteobacteria bacterium | reverse complement strand
TTTTCCGCGATATCGGCGTTGGACGCCATGATTTAACTCCTCAAAATAGCACGCTATTACTCCGGGTTAAATCTGTCGTCCGCCTTGATCTCACGCAAAAATCCTCATTTCTGGACGGACACTGGTTATACAAAGATGTTATTTGGCCTCTCGACAAAAGGCGACAGGTGAAACTATGTGGACATGGCTTGATGAAATTGATCCTAACGATAGGGCTGAGACCTAACATGAACATCCATTACTGTACGCAATGTGGGTCTACAGTGGAGACTCGGATTCCGTCAGGTGACGAACGGGCCAGGCAAGTTTGCACTGTCTGCGGAAACATTCATTATCAGAACCCCAAAATGGTGGTGGGGTGTATTCCTGAATATGAAAACCACATCCTCCTTTGTCGGCGCGACATCGAGCCTCGCAGGGGGAAATGGACCCTGCCGGCCGGTTTCCTGGAAAACGGTGAATCCGTTCGGGAAGGTGCCATGCGGGAAACCAACGAAGAGGCACGGGTACGGGTGAAAATCATCGCACCTTACCGGCTCTTTGACCTGGTATTTGTGAACCAGATGTATCTCATGTTTCGAGCCCGGATCCTGGTTCCCGAATTCGGCCCGACCCGTGAGAGCTCTGAGGTAAAGCTGGTGCATGAGAAAGACATTCCCTGGGACGATATCGCTTTTCCCGTTATTCAAAAGACCCTTCTGCATTATTTCAGGGATCGCAAGACAGGGGCATTCGAATTTCAAAGCCTTGAACTGGCAAAGCCATCAGATTACTCATTTCGCTCTATTGAGGTGAAAAGCGAAAGTTGAGTGATAAGCCGTGAGCCCTGCGCTTTAAGCTGCATACCGCTTACGACTTATTGCTTTTACCGTTCTGCAATACCAATCCCAGCGCGAGCCCCGCGGAGGCCAGAAAACAGAATCCCATGGCATAGAATACGGTCTGCAGGCCATACAGGTCGGCGAGGTAGCCGGAAACTGCGGCGGCTGTGGATCCAACCCCGAACGAGAGAATAAAGAGCGTGCCGTACCCCAGACCCTGCCGATGTTGGGGCATGTATTTCGAAATGATGAAGTTTTGAGCAGGTTGAGCCGCGAATGAAAAAAAAGCATACCCGATAGATGCCGACAGCAGGAGGAATCCCCTGGAAAAAGACATGACGAAAACGAAAAGGGTGCCCATACACACCGTGGCGAGATATATCTTTTCTACCGGATAATTGTCGGTAAGGCGACCGGATACATATTGTCCAAGAGCCCCGGATACCAAGGCGAGGGTTGTGAAGGTACCTCCCATGGCCACTGCGTCCATTTCCAGGAAGCCCAGTTGGATATTTTGCCCCATGTAGGTGGGAAGGAAAGTCATGATTCCCTTGTAGGACAGTCCCAGGGCTGTGGCCGAAAGGAAGAAAAATGTGAGAGAGAGGATTGGCGTCTTTTTTTCGGGTTCGGTCAGGGAACCTGCTTGCGCTGTGTTCCCGTTCTGAATCGTCGGATGTCTGGGCAGCGTCAGGGAAAAGAATGCCAGGCCGATGCCGATCAGGCCGAAAAAAACATGCGGCGCGCGCCACCCCAGCTTTGTGCCTATCCAGGCCGACAAAACCGGCACCACGGCCACCCCGATGCTGCCGGCGATACCGTTGATACCAAAAGCGGTGCCCTTTTCCTTGATGCCGAGGGAGATCAATGTGTTGACCGCTGGATGATAAGTGCTGCAGAAGGCACCCATCAGTCCCATGACGATGGTGTAGGCCGGCAGGGAACTGGTAGGCAGAACAAGTACGCCGGCTATACCGGCACCGAACAGATAGAGGCTTACCAGGCGGCGGGGACCTATCTTGTCGGCCAGGATGCCGGCCGGCAGGGATCCGAGCCCAAAGGCATAAGAGAACACCGTAACAATTATTCCCATTGTAAAATAATCCGCACCAAATTCCGCCATAACCAGCGGCAACAGCGGCGGCAGGACACCTTCGTACAGGTGGACCAAGCCATGCGAGGTCGTTGCAAGGCCCATGATCTTTTTTTCTTCGGGGTTCAAGACAGTTCCTTTCCGGCACTGAACCATGTGAGTTTCATGCTACTCCCATCCGCAGGCAATCCAAGGCGTCGAGTCCGATATGGATCAGCAAACCGATACCCAGGAGGCGCAACTTGGGTATCAGTAACAACAGGGGATAAAGGATGATGGCCGTCGTTGAATGAAGCGGATGAAACCCGATACTGCACCTGTTGGGGTCAAAAATGGGGTTGGCCAGCAGGTGATCGATGTCGATGATCATGGACGACATCATAACGAGCCAACTCGTCAGCCACTTGTCCCTGAATGCCAGCCCGGCAACAACACCGGGGATAGCAAAGTGAAGAAGGATATGCAGGATGGCCATGGGCCTGGGACCTCTATTCTATTGCGACGATCTATCTATTATTTATACAATTCGAATGGACAGATCCATCGGTATAATCGACATGGCTTTCCAGGTTGAATGGGATACCCTTTTGGGCGGCTGCATTATTGTTCATGATTGTCTCCTTTGATGCGAAACGTATGTATAAAAATAAATATTAACAGTTTCATCGCTGAATGTCGATAGGTGTTACAGGGGAGTTTCGAGGCAGCAATTGTTTTCTCTGAAAGTGCGGAATGGCTCTTTTGGGGTTGACAACAGGCGATGTTTTTCGGTAATGATTGGGCCATAATGCAAACATCTCTCATCGATAATAAAGAACGGCGCTCCGAAGGCGACAGACGGCAGTTCTCCTATGCATTTCATATACCGGAGCGGAGAACCGGCGAGGAACGTCGCAACGGCGTCGACCATGGGGAACCTAGATAGTGCCCATCCACAAAGGGTCTTTTTCCGCGATATCGGCGTTGAGCGTCATGATTTAACTCCTCAAAACAGCACGCTATTCCTGTGAGTTAAATCTGTCGTCCGCCTTGATCTCACGCAAAAATCCTCATTTCTGGACGGACACTGGATAGCGCTTACGCGCGCAGCCTCCGATCGATTCTACAGCTTTTTTTATCATTCGCACAAACTCACCGCCATTTTCTTTTGAAGAACCCCGCAGCAAGCTACGGGGAATGCGCTCGCTGTTGCGGTTCAAGGAAAAGCCATTGAAATAGTTTACAGTTCTGTGTTAAACAATACTATTCATACCTTAAATTTCGAATAGCCTATCAGTCTAATCAAAATGATGACGATAAAATCAGTTGACGCGAAGAAGTATTACGGGATGGACATCGGAACTTCCACGGTTTTGAAGGAGCTTGGCCGAGGGAGTATGGCTGTGGTGTTTGAAGGATACCAGCGAACCCTGAAGCGTAAGATCGCCGTGAAAGTTTTACCCAAGGCACTCATGACGCAGTCTGCCGCCGAAAGGTTTCAGCAGGAAGCCGAAGCGGCGGCCATACTCTCCCACCCGAATATTGTGCCGATTTACGAAGTGGGGGAAACTGACGAGTTTCTCTTCATGAGCATGCAGTTGGTTCAGGGAAAAGACCTGCTGGCTTATATTACCAAGGCCAAGAAAAATTTAATTCCGTCCAGGAGGGTTTTGCCGCTGGTGCCGACTTTCAATGTGATTATCCATGTCCTGGAAGCACTCGGTTATGCACACGAACAGGGGGTTGTCCACCGCGATATCAAGCCACCCAACATTTTGATTGAGGCGCATACGCGGCGACCCCTGATTTCAGATTTTGGAACAGCCAGATTTGTCAGGGGAGATGAATTGGGAAAGGAGCTCATTCTGGGCACCCCGCTCTACATGGCGCCCGAACAGATTGCCACGACAGACGTGGACGGACGCGCGGATATCTATGCTGTGGGGGTGATGCTGTTTCAAATGGTGGTGGAGAAACTGCCGTTCGCGCGCTATCCCTCGATGATGGAACTCCTGGCTCACAAGCAGAAAGACCCCAGGGGTATTTTTCTAAAAAAGCCGTCACAACTCAATGTCCATCTGCATGAAAGCATAGACCGGATTATCGGAAAGGCCATGACATATGATCCGGAGAAGCGTTTTTCCACATGTTCCGAACTTATTCGTGCCTTGAAGTGGTACCGTAAGAATCACCTGAAGGGCCAAATGGCGTCAGCCCGGCTGGAAAAATAGGAAAACGTCTTTAGCCGCTATATCATGAAGGGATATAATGATGGATAAAGCAAGTCTCCCAAAACAACTCTCGGAAACCATCGGCAGAAATTTCAATCTGTTGTTTAACCAGATTGGCATGTACAATGTTTACCACAAGTCGGTTCTCGGCTCGTTGGAACGGGTATACGAGTCGTTTCAGGAAGGTTTTAAGAATCGCTCCACCATTGTCTTGTCACTTCACCAGGAACAACTGGTCATTGAAGATGAAGTGCTTGATTCCCGTATCAATGCCAATCGGTTGACAGCCCATTTCAAGAAAACCGATATTCAGTCGTTGGCCTTCGAGGTCGGTATAACCCTGGCGGATATGACCCAGTTCATGGAGATTCTGACGGATCTCAATCGATATCCAAACGCGGATGCTATGAAAAAGGCCATGCAGGAAAAGGGTTTGGATAACATTCTGGTTAACTATTTTGTCTACCAGAAAATTAAAACCGATGAGCAGGTGGTTAAAAGCAGCCAGGTTGCAGGGGAGGGGTCTGGAGCTTCGGCCATGGAAGACTTAGTTGCTATTTTGGCGGCCGATATCCTTTCGGAAGAGGCCCAGAAGAAGATTTCGGTTCAAAACTTGATGCAGGGACCCACCGAGTTTTCTCAGATGCTCATCGAAGAAGACCTGGCAGCGGCCAGGAATGTTGAAGACGGAAGCGTTCAGCCGGGAACCGCCCTGGTGCAAAGCCTGAACCGTTTTCAGGAAGATGTCGACGTGGTTATCGCAAGCAAGACCGATGTCAACGTTATCGATCTGGCGGAAGATATTTTTAAACTGAAACGCAAGCTGATTCAGGGTATCGAGGCGCAGAAGGCCCAAGGTGTGGTCTATCTCGATCAGCAGATTATCGACCGTGAGGTGGACGAGGTCACGGACAGTGTCCTGATCCGACTGATTACAGAGGAGTACAACCAAGGAGCGGTATCAATCAAGCGCCTGGCACAGATTGTCCTGCGGATCACAACGGATACGGCGGAGCTGCAGCGGATCATACCGAAACTCAAGCGGGCGCTTCTGGATGCCGGGATGCCCATGACGGACTACCTTCAATTTGTTCAGGAATTGAAAAATGAACTTCAGAGCGATGAACTGACCCGTGTTCTCGAACAAAGCGCCGAGGCCATTGGTCTGGAAGGGGAGGACCTGATTCAGGAAATCGTCAAGAATCCTCAGGAGACCGCAGAGCTCATCTACCTCGCAGCCGAGATACGTAAGAGTGGTCAGGACGATCGTATTTTGTCCGATCTCCTGGTGGATTATATCGAACGGGCCGGCACCGAGCTTACCCTGGAAGCCATGAAAGAGACCGGTGATGTTACCGGGGACAAGGTCAACAGCATTTTCTCACAAATCCGCACAGAACTGGTAGACAAACTCAGCCGTAAGGATATCGACGTCGATGTTCTGAAAAAAATGGAGGAGCGTTTGACCGAACGGATGGAGGATAGCATCCGTCATCTCAAGTCCAGCATTATGACCAAACCGGACAAAAAAGAGAAAGAAAAATCGAAACTCACCCCACTGGGTAGTCTAAACCGGGGCAGCACTCTCTTTGTGCTGGAAAAGGAGATTTTAAGAACCAAGCGCTACGATACTCCCTTTTCGATTCTTTCCTTTACTGTGGTGAAGGCGGTTCCTAAAGAAGCTGCAGGGCCGGGCAGCGTCACACCGGAAGACATTATCGCAGTGTTTGTCGGTGCCCTGACGGATATTGTTAGGGAAACCGATCTCGTGGGGATGTTGGGTGCCAAAATGGTGGTGGTGATTCTACCCATGACCATCGGCGACAATGCCAAGATCGCCCTGGAGAGAATTTCGAAATTATTGAGGTCCCACGAGATGATGGTAAATGAAATTCCGTTCGATATCAACTTTGTGGCGATCGTTACACCCTTTGATGCGGAACAGACTGTCGATCTGAAAACCTTCGTGAAGGTGGCACAGACCGATCTCAAAAATCAGGCCGAGCGGGTATCCTAATGAAGGGTTCGAGGGTCCAAGGGTGATACAAGGGTTCGAGGGTGGGTGACGGCCATCAGCGGACAGCAGCATCCCAGGATACAATGGCCCAATCGAGATGCTTAGGAATTCCTGGTTTTCCTTGACATTACCAGGCAATACTCATAATTACAGAAGATAGATTTATCTGCCCACAGTATGGATGTGATCTTCTTATTTCAGTGGTAAATGGAGTCAAGACTGAGATCTTCAAAATATAGAATTCCTTTTTCTATACCAACGTTCACGAATCGGCTAACATACAAAAACAACCAAAAAGGAGGCAACCGATGGACAAAATCTTAAGAGTAAAAATGGGAGAGGATGGTGGCCCCCAGGTCATCGTCGAACCACTGGGCGATTACGCTGGATTGGGCGGTCGGGCTATGACATCGGCGGTTGTGGCAAAGGAAGTGCCACCATTGTGCCATCCCCTGGGAGCCGAAAATAAACTCGTGATCGCACCCGGGATGCTCAGTGGATCTGCAGCAGCCATGTCCGGTCGTATTTCCGTGGGATGTAAAAGCCCGCTGACCGGAGGCATCAAGGAGGCCAACTCGGGTGGTCAGCCGTCACAGATGCTGGCAAGGCTCGGGTATGCTGCCATTATTCTGGAGGGGCGCCCTGCAGACGACACGCTATATAAAATGGTTATCAACAAGGATGGCGCAACGATAGCGGCTGATAATGGTTTGAAAATGCTTGGCAATTACGATCTGGTTGAAAAGATGAAGACCGCATACGGCGACAAGGTGGCCTGCATCAGCATTGGACCTGCCGGGGAGATGAAGATGTCGGCTGCATCCATTGCCTTTACGGATATGGAACAGCGTCCGACCCGGCATGCCGGTCGGGGCGGTGTCGGCGCAGTCATGGGGTCCAAGGGCCTCAAGGCGATCGTCGTGGATGACGAAGGTACGGCAAGACGTGAACCCGCAGACCCCGATAAATTCAAGGAAGCCAACAAGGCATTCGTTGCCGGATTGAAAAAGCATCCGGTTACAGGGGAAGGATTGCCGGCGTACGGCACCAATGTCCTGACGAACGTTGTCAACGAAGCCGGCGGATATCCCACCAACAATTTTTCCACCGGCCAGTTTGCAGGTGCATCCAAGATCGGTGGTGAGGCACTGGCGGAATTGGAAAACACCAGAGGTGGCGAAGGATCTGCCACACACGGATGCCACAAAGGGTGTGTTATTCGCTGCTCGGGCACATTTTACGGTAAAAACGGAAATTTCCTGACCAAACAGCCCGAGTATGAAACCGTCTGGGCCCATGGCGGCAATTGCGGCATTGATGATCTGGATGTCATTGCCGAACTGGACCGCATGGATGATGACTTCGGTCTGGACACCATCGAAATGGGTGCTACCATCGGGGTTGCCATGGAAGGGGGTGTTGCCCAATTTGGTGATGCCGAAGCCGCCATTAATCTCGTCAAGGAAGTCGGTCAGGGCACCCCCCTCGGGAGGATCCTGGGAAACGGTGCTGCGGTGACCGGCCAGGTTTTTGGTGTGGAGCGGGTCCCGGTTGTCAAGCGGCAGTCCATGCCGGCTTATGACCCCAGAGCCGTTCAGGGAATCGGCGTTACCTATGCAACAACCACAATGGGCGCAGATCACACAGCGGGTTACTCCGTCACGGCAAACCTCCTGGGTGTGGGCGGAAATGTGGATGGAACCAAGCCCGAGGGCCAGGTGGAACTTTCCCGGAATCTTCAGGTTGCCACGGCTGCCATCGATGCCACGGGCATGTGCCTGTTCATTGCTTTTGCCATTCTGGACCAGGCAGAAACATTCCAGGCACTCCTCGATGTAATAAGTGGTTTCAGCGGACAGCCGCTGACAGCGGACGATGTGTCTGATCTGGGCAAGTCGATTCTGAAGAAAGAGCGTGAATTCAATGCCGCCGCCGGGTTTACATCCAAGGATGATCGGCTGCCCGCTTTCTTCAAGACGGAACCGCTTGCGCCACACAATGTGACCTTCGGTGTAACCGATGAAGATCTGGACAGTGTGTTTAACTTCTGATATCTGTTGCCGGAGAATGTGTGAAATATATAAGGGGAGACGCAACTTGTCTCCCCTTATAACTCCGTCATTTAAAACCAGGTCCTTTGGGCCAGATCAGAGATGTTTGGCTATACCGATGGCATTAGTTACTTAAATCCGAAGCACGAAATTCGAAATCCTAAACGGTTCGACTAACTCACCGCCCTGAGCAAAATCGAAGGGCAATACCTAATGATCCAAATTCGAATGATCAAAACAAGACCTTGAAGATACTTGAAGGCTTTTTCCATGAACACCAACCATAAAAACGCCCCAGGGGACAAACTACAATCCGGCCTGGTCATGACTGTTACGGATGGTGAGAGTTCCAAATTCGTGGGTCTGCTGAACGCGGGCTTTATGGTCAAAATTCGGGTCGGGGAATCGGTGCAGGCTCTTCTTTGCGATCGGATCGGCCTGGATCAATCCTATTTCGATGAACGGATTCAAACCCTTTTTCTGAACAGCAAGCCCGTGGATGATCCCACAACGGCAGTGGTAAAAAACGGTTCTATTCTGGCGCTTTCGGCTGCCATGCCGGGTCTTGTGGGGGCAACATTCAGGAAAGGAGGCAAGTACCGATGGATGCGCAGCAGTATTTCTCACCCAGACGACAGCGACGTCAAAGCCGGGAGGACCGGCTGGGTGACGGTGAAGCTTTTCAATCTGATCCTCAAGGAGCTGGGGCCATTTTTTCTGGAAGCGGGTGTCTGGTTAAAAGGAGAAACGATTCAGGCATTTTTTGCAGATCGGACGAGCAGCTTAGCCGGGACTATCCAATCTGTTTTTTTGAACGGCCGAGAAGTTGCGCCAGAAGCCCTTCTAGAACTTGAGGGGCGTGACGAGCTAATGAAAATTAAGATCGTATCCGATACGGCTAACCCGGATATTTCCCGAAAACTGCAGCTCTAAATATACAATTAAACGCGTGTTGCGGCCGATCGATAATCCCTGAATGACCGTGAAAAACTCGTTCTTAAGTGACTGTAATGCCGAACAGGGCCATAATTAAAAATTGATTTTCAATTTAACAACTGAATTCTGAACCTTGAGATAATCCTCATACTGTTCGGCATAACAGGCACTAAAGACCTCAGACAGTTTCACTGTCACTCAGGGATCACCCATCGACCTAGTGTAGCTTCTCAAAAACTCCGTGTATTGAGCCTGGATTCCCGCTTTCGCGGGAATGACAATTTGGTCTGAGAGCCTGTCACTCCCGCGAAGGCAGGAATCCAGTGAGTATTCTTAAAGCATGAGTTACCCCAACTTATTGAGAAATTGCGACATAGTGTGTTATCGCCTTGTATAAAAGCGGCAACGCCGCGTCTCATAAAAGTTCGGTACGAAATTTTATTCGCACAACTCGAACAGTGCAGCAGCGCCCATACCCCCGCCGATACACATGGATTCTACGCCGTAGCGAACACCTTTTTTCCGCATATTGGTCAAGAGGGTTGCACATAGCTTGGCACCGGTACATCCCAGGGGGTGGCCCAGGGCAATGGCTCCCCCGTGAATGTTCACCTTGTCCATGTCTATGCCAAGTTCCCGGGTGCAGTAGATCGCCTGGGAGGCGAAGGCCTCATTGATTTCAAAAATCCCTATGTCGCTTATTTCCATTCCGGCCAATTTGAGTAGCTTGGGAATGGCCACCAGGGGGCCGACGCCCATTTCGTCCGGGTGGCAGCCTGCGGTCGTATAGCAGAGGAATTTTGCCAACGGCCGCAAACCCAGTTCCTGGACTTTTTCTTCGCTTACCAGAATGGTGACGGCAGCCCCGTCCGTCATCTGCGACGAGTTGCCGGCCGTCACAGAGCCGTCAGCAGAAAAAGCCGGTCTCAGCTTTGCGAGACCCTCGGACGTTGTCGAGTCCCGAATGCCGTCATCATGATCCTGGATAAAGGTTTCCTTGCGGAACGTGCCGTTTTTTTCCTGGACAAAGCGAGCAGCCGGTGTCGGCACGATTTCCGTAAACCACTTGTTTGTTCGTGCTGCTGCGGCCTTCTGCTGTGAACCGGCGGCAAATTCATCCTGCTGTTCTCTGGTGACGTTGTATCGGTTGGCCACATTCTCGGCCGTCAGCCCCATGGATATATAAAGTTCTGACTGTGTTTTGGCGAACGTTGGATGCGGCCGGGGTATGGATCCGCCCATGGGAACATATGTCATGGATTCGACCCCCCCGCCAATGGTTACATCCGCCCATCCTGCTTGTACTTTCAACGCAGCCAGTGCGATGGCTTCCAGACCGGATGAACAGAACCGGTTCACAGTCGCGCCGGTCACCTCAACGGGAAAACCCGCCATCTGGGATGCAATCCGCCCGATATTGAGCCCCTGCTCAGCTTCCGGAAAAGAGCAGCCGATCA
>QMMS01000141.1 GCA_003647375.1 Deltaproteobacteria bacterium | reverse complement strand
TATTTACGAGCTGTTCGGCATAACGGGCTCTATGGACCTCAGACAGTTTCACTTTCGCACAGGGATCACCCATCCGCTTTCGGGGGTACCTTTTTATTGGTGATAATCCCAAAAACTTATGTATTTTGTGGCAAAAAAAGCAATCACGAAAACACGAAATCTGAAAAACACGAAAATTTTCATGATCTTTTTCGTGGTTTCGACCTTTCGTGATTTCGTGATAAAAGATCTTTTTTTTCCGATTTATCCGGCATCCAGTTTTTTTCTGGATAGCGCTAAAGCTTCACTTCGTGCCCCGCCCCCTTCCTGCGAAGTGGCAGGCACGCGGGAATGACAACCGTGGGGTATTTAACCGCCGGAGTAATAACATCCCCGATGCGATCGCAGATACATACACGGTCGCATCGGGGATGTTCATTGTGGCATCTGCTCCTGAGATCAGGCTGCAAGTAGAAACGCCTTGTCCGTGGCTTGGCGTATTTCATCCGGCGTAAAGGGTTTGGGAAGATAATCCACGGCACCCATGCGCGTTGCCTCCACGGCGGTCTCAATGCTTGCGTAGCCGGTGATCATGATGACCTTTGCCTCCGGATTTTTATCCCGGATGGTCTGCAGCAATTCAAGTCCCTTGACACCCGGAATCTTGAGGTCCAGGAGTATCAACTTATACGGATGTGATGCGATGCTTTCGAGCGCTTCGTCTTTGGTAATTGCCTGGTCGACCTGGTAGCCTTTTTTAAGAAGAATTTTACGGATGTTGTTATTGACCGCCACCTCATCATCGATGACGAGAATGTTTTTTGTGACAGATACTTCAGGGAATTTATATAGTTCGGCACTTTTGGACGCGGTATCTTTCATCATCCCGGCAACATTTTGCTTTAATTCCTCATAGGGCACCTGCACTGTGCCGTCGTACATTAGATGTTCTGCGTAACCAGGGCCGGTAACCGCAGCAACTTCATCGTAGTTAAATGGTTGATCCACACCGATGAGCGTTTTCACATCCACAACTGTTTTTATTTTTGCCGCTCTTTTCTTTTTTGCAAGCTGCGGACATTTTGCTGTTTTTGTTCCGGCCTTGCATGTGGCGCCTAGTTTCTTAAAAATATCACACACCATGCTGCCGGTTTCACAGAAGCCTTCCAAGGATTCAGAAGCCGTTATCTCGACGACGGGCATGTCCGAACGGGAGGCCTGGTCTACATAGGCTTCACCGGTCTGTTGGGCAACCTCATCTCTGTCAAAAGGAATATCTACATCAATTTTCCCTTTTTGCATCATCTTGGCTACGTTCTTCTTCAGTTCTTCATAGGGCACAAAAGTGACACCTTCACTCTGCAGAGACTGTACGTATTCGGGACCGGTCATCACGGCCACTTCCCCATAATCAAAGGGCTGGTCAATACCGATCAACTGCTTGACATCCGCTCTCTGTTTCTTTTTGGCAGCTCTTTTTTTCTTGGCCAGCTGAGGGCATTTTTGTGTTTTTGTGCCGGCTTTGCATGTGGCGTCCAGTTTTTTGAAAATATCGCACACCATGTTGCCCATCTCACAAAAACCTACCGGAGCTTCGGGCATTTTGACTTCAATGATCGGCATGTCCGAAGGCCCCAGTGATTTGGCATAGGCTTCTCCGGTCACCGCCGCCACTTCGTCAACGTCAAAAGGCATGTCGAGATCGATGGCATCGATGAACTCTCTTTCCTCGGGGGTGGAGGGGGCTTCCGTAAGTTCTCCGGCCAGGGCTTTTTCAACGGTGGATCGCAGTTCGTCAGGTGTGAAGGGCTTGGGGATATAATCCAACGCACCCATTCGAATGGCCTTTACGGCCGTATCCGTGGATGCGTAGGCGGTCATCATCACCGCCTTGGTGAGCGGCCATTGCTGCTTGACGAGTTTTAACAGTTCGAGGCCGTTTTTTCCGGGCATGACGATGTCGGATATGAGCAGGGAAAAGGATTCGACAGCCATTTTTTCCAAGGCTTCATCGGCGTTCGTGGCATGCACGACTTCATAGTGGTTTTTCTTTAAAATTTTTTCCACATTGCTGCAGATGCTTTTTTCATCATCGACGACGATAATTTTAGGTGTTGTTTCCATGTACCCTCCTGTGTGGTTTCAATTTGATGGGGGCGATGTCGTTATTTGGAGATTAGGAACTGCACAAGGTGTGCCAAAAAAAGTAATTATAGTAACATGCTGAATTTAATCAAAATAAATTATTCCAAGCCGTTATGGTCCTTGGAAGATGTATAAATAAAATATACAGTATGCGAAGAAAATAGCCTGCAAAACAGAATGCTGTATTTGCTGAATCCAACTATTTATACACAGGATTTACGGGATAACATTATGATATTGTGTGGAATAGAGGCAAGTATGGGATGTTATTGCAAGTCGGAAGGCGTACAGGGCGTATAAAATAGATATACACGTATGAAAAGTTGAATTTGAGATATGAAGAAACAGACATCGGTATTGAACCGCAACAGCGAGTACATTCCCCGTGGCGACTCGACTGAGCTTGGCGAAGCCTTGTCGCAGATCCCGGTTTATCGGGGCCGCGGGGTTCTTCAATATTCGTTTTCATTCGATGTTCGATGTTCAACGTTCGATGTTGGACGTTCATCTTTTCTTGTTTTGGGAGCGACCCGGCAGAGTAATTCCGTATTTTTTCATCAAGCTCTGAAAGTTGGTGCGTTGAAGGCCGGTTTTTTCACTGGCGTGGGTGACATTCCAGTCGTTGTTTATCAGGGCCTTGAGGATGAAATTTTTTTCAACTTTTTGTACGGCTTTCCGGCGAATCTCTTTTTTTATGGCTTTGAGCTCTTCGTTGGTGGATGGTGTGTGTTCCACCAGGTTTTCCAGGTCGCCGATTTCGCCCAGAAGCGGCAGGTCCTGGATACCAATGATGTCCTTGTCGCAGAGAATGATGGCCCGTTCGATCACATTCCGGAGCTGCCTGACATTTCCGGGCCAATCAAATGCCAGCAGACGGCTGATGGCGGCATCGTCGAGACCACTGATCTTTTTTTTCATGGACTGCCCGAACTGCTTGATGAAATGGTAGGCAATGGGGAGGATATCCATCTTTCTTTCCCTTAGAGGCGGGATGATAATAGGATAGACATAGATGCGATAATAAAAATCCTCCCTGAACGATCCTTCGGACACCATATTCTCGAGATGGGTATTGGTGGCAAATATGAGGCGAACATCTACTTTCTTGGGTGATGTCCCGCCCAGGGGCAGAAATTCACGTGTTTCCAGGAACCTAAGGAGCTTCGCCTGGACTTCCATGCTGATATTGCTGATTTCATCCAGGAAAACAGTCCCCTTGTTTGCCAGTGAGAAAATGCCTTCCTTTTGCCGGTGGGCGCCGGTAAAGGCGCCCTTGCTATGGCCGAAGAGCTCACTCTCGAGAAGGTTTCCGGACAGGGTGCCACAATCCACCGCAAAGAATACATTTGAATTCCGCTTGCTGTTTGCATGGACTGCTCTGGAAATCAACTCCTTTCCGGTACCACTTTCGCCGGTTACCAGAACCGTGGCATCTGTAGGTGCTACCTTTTCGACCATGGAGATGACTTTCCTGATTTTGGGGCTGCTGCCGATGAGCTGGTGGGAGGTGATTTTTTTTTGACTGATCTGTTTTTGCAGATTTTGGTTTTGATGCTGTTGTTCCATGTCCGTCAAGGCCTGGTGAACAACCGCTCGGAGCTCGTGAGGTGTAAAGGGTTTGGGGAGATAATCATAGGCCCCCATCTTCATCACTTCCACGGCCGAGGCTACACTGGCATACCCGGTGATGATGATGACGTGGGTATCCGGATAGGTTTTTTTGACCCTGTGAAGCAACTCCATGCCACCCAGGCGGCTCATCTTGAGATCAGTGACGATGACACAGAACGGTTCATCCGCCATCATTTTCAGTGCATCATATCCGTTTAATGCGTATTGGACATGATGGCCTTGTTTGGAGAGGATTTTGACGCAGCTTTGGCAGATGTTCGGTTCATCGTCCACAATGAGGATCCGCGGCTGTTCAGTGTTCATGAACGTTGTCCTTTGCCAGGGGGAGCTTGATGGTAAAGGTCGTTCCATGCCCAAGCTTGCTTTCGGCCTCAATGGATCCGTTGTGCTGTTCGATGATGCCGTGCGTAATGGCAAGCCCGAGGCCACTGCCGTCATCCTTGGTTGTAAAGAACGGGTCAAAAATTTTTATCAAGTTGTTTTCGGAGATGCCCTCTCCGTTGTCGGCTACGGCCACATGAATTTTACGGTTTTCAGGAACGTACCGGGTAAGGACCCGTACATAACCACCTGAAGATGTGGCTGCGATGGCGTTTAGCACTAGGTTGATAAGCGATTGCTGAATCTGGCCCTTGTCCACGAGAACACGCGGTAATTTGGATGCCAGGTCCTGCTCTACGGACACATCCTTGAATGCCGCCTGCTTTTTTGCCAGTAGAAGGCTTTCCTTGATGATGTCGTTGAGATTGTGTTCTTTTTTGTCTGGTTTGGTCTGCCGGGCAAAATCGAGCAGACTGGTGACAATCTTTCGGCATCTCAGGGTTTCCTTGGCAATGGTTTCCAGTTCCGCGTACATGGGGTCTTCGGGTTGGGTCTCTTCCTGGAGCAGCATGGATGTTGTTAAGATGGTGGTGAGGGGATTATTGATTTCATGGGCAACACCCGCCGAAAGCCGCCCGATGGATGCCAGTTTTTCCTGCTGCATCATGGCCTTCTGAACGTTGATTTCACCGGTGATGTCTCTCGATATCTCCACCACTCCGAATATGTCACCGTCTTCGATGAGTGGATAGGTGGAGATGGAGTAGTATATTTCCTTGTTGTTCTTGTCTCTGTGAATGTGGGTGGTTTGGGATGGCTCGATGGTTTCCATGGTTTTTAACAAAGGGCAGGGGTGCTGTTTTCCGGAACATGGAAAGGACTGGCGATGGGTAATTTCATAGCAGAATTTGCCCACCACCTCTTCTCTTTTGAGCCCCAGTCGGTTCAGGACGGTATTGTTCACGTCGATGATACGGTAGTCATGCCCGATGACGAGAACATCCTCCTGGATCAGTTCGTTGATCATCGTTTTATACAGGGCGTTGGCTTCGTAAAGCTCCTGCCTGGTCTTCTTCTGCTTGGTGGACACGCGGGCGATTTCCCAGAAAAGCTGTGCGGTTCGGGAGGAGATGGCGCGGACGTCCGGTCCCTTTTTTTCAAGGATGTCGTTGATGATGTCCGTGTTACCGGTGAGCTCTATGATAAGATCGATATCATCTCGGGCAAACAGGTCCTCGTAGTTATTGGTGGTGAAGAGCCCTTTTGCTTTGGCCAGTAGCAGGCCCGGGGCATCGGATTTCAGATCTGCAACCCCAACTACCTTGGGGTGGATTTCTTTAAATTGATGCTGATTGATGATGTTCAATAGCTGGGCGCATTTTGTACCACCCCCGATGACTGCGATGTTCATAAGATTCTCCGGTCCAATGATTAATTGTTACGATTAAATAATGAATTCATTCTCGCCTTTACCTGTCACTGGACAACCTGGCGGTTGTCAGCTGTTAGCTGTTTGCTCCTATCCCTGGTTGATAACCTGCCAACAGCTAAGGGCCAAGAGCTAACAGCTTAGGAGCTTGCTCCTCGACCCTTGACCCTGACTCTCATACTTTGTATACTATTATTCTGAATAAATTTCAAACAGGTGTGGCCCGACGTGGAAACGAGACGATTTTGATGGAATCTTTTCAATCAAAGCCAATGGGGATCATCATCTGCGGGCCGACCGGAATCGGCAAGACATCTTTTGCCCTGGAACTGGCAAAGGTGTTCCAGGGAGAAATCATCGGTGCGGACTCCATGCAGGTATACCGGCACATGGATATCGGCACAGCCAAGCCGACCCCGTTGGAACGATCGGTGGTTCGCCATCACATGGTGGATATCGTCGATCCGGACGAACCATTCGATGCGGAGACTTACGCCACCCTATCGCTTTCAATTGTGATAGCGTTGCAGGCGCGGCAGGTATTGCCGTTCGTGGTGGGGGGTACGGGCCTCTATATCAAGTCTCTAATTTATGGCTTGTTTGATGCGCGGCCTACGGACAAAGAGATTCGGATTCGGTTGAAGCAGGAGGCCGAAAAAGAGGGGGCAGAGGTCCTTTTAGAACGCCTGAAACAGGTCGATCCTGTAACTGCGCGGAAATTGCACGTCAATGATGTTTATCGCATCGTACGCGCCCTGGAGGTGTATGAAACATCGGGAACACCCATTTCCGATTATCAACAACAACACCGATTTCAGGAAAGCAGGGTTACGACACTAAAATTCGGACTTCATATGGAACGGGACCAACTTTACGACCGGATCGATCGGCGTGTTGAAATGATGATCCATGCGGGTTTTCTGGATGAGGTCAGGCGCCTGCGGGAATCGGGGTATTCAAGAGAATTGAAATCCATGCAGTCCATCGGCTATCGTCACATGCTCGATTTTTTGGACGGGTGCCTGGATTGGCCGGAAACCATCCGGACATTGAAGCGGGATACAAGGCGATATGCCAAGCGCCAGATGACATGGTTCAAGGCCGACAGGGAGGTTGTCTGGGTAGACCCGGTTGTTTCAAAGGATGTGGAAAATAGGGTTCGAAAATTTTTAACCGATCCATCAGCAATCAAAATCTAAAAGTCTTTTACGCCTTATGCCGCACAGGAGGATGGACAAGAAATTGTCTTTGACAACCCTGCCTGGCAAGTTCATACTGAGCAGGATGAATATAATTTACTTTGTATAGAATAAGGATACGTCAATGATGATACCGAAGAAACTTCGCAGGTTAAGGAAATGCTGGTGGGTGTTGGCTGTTGTCGCCATGATCGTCATGGGAGCCGGTTCCACCTTTGCAGGAGAACAAAAAGACATGGGCGGCTGGGAACTGGACAGCGCCTACAACCGGTACTACAGCACGTCAGAGATGGATCGCCTCAAGGGCATTGTCAAGAAGATAACGACAGTGGTACCGATCAAGGGTATGGCGCCGGGTGTTGCACTTCTCCTCGAGGAATCCAAGGGGGATTCGACACTGGTGCATATATGCCCGGAATGGTACCTGGGCCGCAAACAGATCGGACTCAAAAAAGGCGACCTGCTAAAAATCAAAGGTGCGTGGGCGGAAATCAATGACGAGTTTATTTTCATGGCATCCAAGATCAAAAAAGGCGACTACTTTGTATTGAAAGTCAGGTTGACTTCAAGTGGAAAGCCTTTCTGGACCATGGACCCCGAGGAATTGGCCAAAGAGACGGCGGCAGCTGAATAACCCCCAAGGTTGCATAAACAACATGGCAAAGGATAGTTAATGGGGTGTTATTATAATACATAATTATCTGTTAATACTGCTATTTCTATCTTTTTTTAGCTGTGAAGCTCAGGATTGTCAGGTAAAATATTTATGGGAATTTTGATGGTAAACCGTGAGCCCTGACCCTGTACGGAATCCACATTGATGGATCCGCCGTGCTGAGCGATGATCTTGTTGGAAAGAAAGAGCCCCAGTCCGGTTCCCTCATGGCCTTTTGAAGAGAAAAAGAGTGTAAACAGGTTGTCCCGGGTCTCGGTGTCCATCCCGATACCGTTGTCACTGACAATAAAGAAAAGATGCTTTTCGTCATTCTTGACCGAAAATACTATTTTGTGATTTTTCTTTCTGTCGTTCCTGATGCAGGCATCTATGGCATTTTCGAGGATGTTGATGAGGGCGGAGTGGACAAATCCGGCATCGATATGAACTTTGTCGGCAGAGAGATCGAAATTTTTTATCAGGGCGATGTTCAATGTTTTGCTTTTGGGTTCAACGACCCTCAGCACATCATTGGCAAAGGTGAGAATGTCAACCTCGTCACGCCTCAGATTTCTCTCTTTTGCGTAGAACAGGATGTCGCTTACCATCCGTCGAATCCGCTCCACCATCATTTTGAGGATATCGCCGCCTTCCCCGATTTTCATGAGGTCGTTGGCCTTTAAACCTGATTCGAGTAGATAGAGACCACCATCCAGGCCGGTGAGCAACCCTTTGATCCCGTGTGAAATAGATCCTACCATAAGGCCCAGGTTTGAGAGGTTGTCCTGAAGTTCGGTTTTTTCGCGGATGAGTCGTTCAAGGTTTTCGGTGTATTCCTGGAGTTGTTTCCGAGTGATAATCTTTTCTTCGACCCTTTTCAGGGAGATTTCGAGCGCGTCGACATTGATGGGCTTGGTAATAAAATCACTGGCGTGGTGCTTCAGACTCTTGATGGCCAGATCCATATCACCATGACCGGTGATCATGATGACTTCCGCTTCGGGATTTTCACGCTTGATTCGCTGCAGGAGCTCGATGCCGTCCATGACCGGCATCTTGATATCGGTCAGAACAATGGGTGGTCCCTCCGTCTTAAAGGTTTTCCATGCTGCTTCACCATTATCGGCTGTCAATACCTGATATCCCATGTCTGACAACGTAATTTCCAGAACCTCGCGGATATCTTTTTCGTCGTCTACCAGGAGAATTTTTTTATTGTCTTGGGATGTGTTCATTGCGGCACCGGAAACGACATAATAAAGCAGGTACCCTGATCCTTATTGGGCAAGGCCTTGATCGTCCCCCCGCAGTCCTTGACAATGCCGTAGCTAATCGAGAGGCCTAACCCGGTACCCTTACCTACTTCCTTGGTGGTGAAAAAAGGTTCAAAAATTTTGTCCGCAACATGTTTTGGGATGCCGATGCCCGTGTCGCAGACCTCGGCGATAACCCGCACGCCATCCGTGTAGGTTCGGAGCGTAATCCGTTCTTCATGACCGGCTTTGCCTGGAGCAGTTAACTTCTCTTCGATGGCATCCCTGGCATTGAGCAGGAGATTGATGATTACCTGTTCAAGACGATCCGGGTCGGCATGGATCTTGGGTAAGGTCCGGCTCATATTCTTGACCACCGCGATCCCTCTGACTTTCAGCTGCTGGCTGAAAATTTCGAATGCATTCACGAGGACGTCATTGATGGAGATTTTCTCCATTGCCTTGTCTGTCTTTCTGGCAAACTGTCGCATGTGATTGATGATTTTGGCAGCCCTGTCCACATTTTTATCCACCTTTGTGAGCATGGTCGTCAAAATATCTTCCTGTATAGACTGCTTGCTGTCAATCTTTTTGACCAGGAAACTGGAAGCCGTTTTTATGACAGACAATGGCTGGTTGAGTTCGTGGGCAACGCCCGTTGCCATCTCGCCCAGTGTGGCCATTTTGCTGGCCTGGATTAGTTGCTGTTCCGCCTCCAGGCGTTTGGTGATGTCGCTGGTGGTGACCAGGAGGACCTCCTGTTCAGAATATTCGGAGAGGGATACGCGAATATTGACATAAAGCTCCTTGCCGGTTTTTGTCAGATGTTTGGCCTGGTTAATGATGGTATCTGTCTTTAGCCTTGCGGCATAGATGTTTTTTTCTTCTTTACGGAACAGGTTCAGAAAGGGACTATCGATAAGGTCACCGGTTGTAAATCCATATACCGACTCCGCACTCATGTTACAGTCCAGGATCGTGAGGGTCTGGATGTCGAGTACAAACACCGGATTGGGTATGTTGCTGAAGATAGCATGATATTTCTTTTCCGACTTTTCCAGATCGACTTCGAGTTGCCGCCGTTCTGAAATGTCGTGAGAGATTTCCATGGCGGCAACAACCTCGCCCTTGTCGTTGACAATGGGCGATGTCCAAACGATCCAGTGTTTGATGCTGCCGTCCTTGTCGACACCGGTTTCTTCAGTTGAGTAAGATTTTCCATCGGCAAACGTCCATTCAACCGGACAGCGCTCACACTTTTTCGAGCGGCCTTTGTAGGCGTGGTAGCAGAAATCCCCGGGAACGGGGTCGAAACGATCCGAGAACTCTTTATTATAACGCAGCAGTTTGAAATTCCGATTCTGCACGGTAATGAGACAGGGTACCTGTTCAAACAGCTGCATATATTCATCCCGCTGCTTGTTGAGGGCTGTTTCATGCTCGGCGATTTCAAATCCCATTTTATCGATGGCATCCCCTAACTGCCCCATTTCATCCTTCTGTACCAGCGGGTTTTTGCTGTCATAGTCGCCCCTGGCAATTTCACGTGTACGGTGAATGAGTTTTTTAACGGGGTGATTGACAAACCGGAACACGAAGAAACAGATAATCGTAGACGTGAGAAGAAAAACGGAGATGGACATGCCGATGATACCCCGTTGGAGTTGATACAGGCCTTTGTCTGTTTCTTTTAGAGAGACCACCAGGTCAAGGGCACCTAGAATTTTCTTTCCCTGGGGGTGAACATGACAGTCGTCGGTGGAGCAACCCGGTTCGTTGCGGATAGGACTGATGATACCGAGGAATCGAGATCCCCCGGCATCGTTGAATATACGTGTTCTTTGATGAAGATCAAGTTCGGAAAGAGGTGGTTCTGAGCGGTGACAGATATCACAGGCTTCGGCCTTGATATTGGTAACCAGATCGACTTCCGATGGTCGGTTCGAAAATTTGATTTCCCCTTCTTTGTTAAATATCCGGATATTCTCAATTTCG
>QMMS01000140.1 GCA_003647375.1 Deltaproteobacteria bacterium | reverse complement strand
TGAGCGATTGTCGAGGTTGCCGTAGCTACAAGGAAGATGCTGTTCCGCTATAGTGAACTATGCGGTATGGCATCTGACGCCGTAGATGCGGTAAGATCGGCAATCCCAACGGGTTTCAAATTTTAAGAATTCAAATGGATCGATTCTTTTGAAATTATTTCTAAATCTAATATTCTTAAAATTTTAAACGCTCATCTTAGGTTTTATTTAAAGGAGGCCTATGGCTTGTCGATCACGCGCTGCTAATTCTTCAATCGTACCGACAAAGTTGGCCCCATTGGGAATAGAATACAGAATAACCACAATGTGGTATGCTATCAAGGAGGTGTGATTGGCTCATAGCGGTGCTGGTCGGGCGGGCCTGAGTGTGCTGCTGCCCTTGACTGTTTGTTTCGGGATGGTTTTCACTATTTATCCTGTGGCCATGGCGCGGGCCCAGGACAACATCGACAAGGAAGGGATTGTGCCGGTCAGTGCGGCTCTGATTCTATCTTGGGGTTAATAAGCCAGCCGCCCTAGTGACTTGAGAATAAGGGTTACCCCCATGGCAAACATACCGGTCAGCCCCATACCGCAGGAAAAACCCGCCAGAAGAACCGGTGCGTATTGTCGCCACATGCTGCCGTATCGTTTATAGAAATAGAATCGCCCCAGCAGTGCGCCGATGACTTCCAGGATCATGCCGTGGGGTGTGCTTTGCCCCAGTCCGCGGACCATGCCGTACACCAGCAGGATGGGTAGCCCCAGCATGACCAGAATGGAATAGGTGACAACACCCAGGCCCATGCCGGCCACCACGTATACCCAGTTGAGTGCTTGGTAGAACAAGGAGTTTCCTTCCAGGGTGGATGTCTGCATCAGCAGAGTGTTGAGGGCCTGCAGATGCCACAGTTCCTGGGCATACGGATAGGCATTGGAGGGTATGGGGGCCAGGCGCCAGATGAATTGCGAAAACAGCAGGCTGGCCGTCATGACCACGGGAAAGACGACGATTTCCGATTTGATGATACCACGGATGCTGGTTCCGGTCAGTTCGATCTGGCGGAAATTGACGGTGGCCTCGCCGTAGTTATGGATCGGAATGGGGGCATACCATATTTCAATTCCCTGGTAACCAAAGTATTTGGCACCCATGATAAAGCTGGCTTCCCGAACCAGAGGAAGACTTACAAACTGTCCGGCAATTCCTTCCATACGGGCGGTGATGTAGGACACGATGGGTGTGTAGATAAATCCATACAAGAGAAAAAATATCCAGGGGAAATTGGGTACCAGCCAGACACAGAGCAGCACGTAGGAAATGGTGGAAAACACATAGATCCCGATGGAGATCCAGAAGTTAAAATCACCACGGCCCGGAGGCGGATGAAACAGGTCCTTGAGTGTCCCACGTTGTTGTGTCGAGCTTTTTTTAAAGGAACGTATCACATGCCAGATGCCGATAAAGGCGATGGAAAGGCCCAGACCGATACTGAAGCTCAAGTAGAAGTCGAAATTGTTGGCAAATACGGTATCGACGGTTTCCATTCCCGGATGCCAACGCGTAAGGATGCCAAAATGGTGCAGGGTCGGGTTTGCCGCCACGGTGATGAGCAGGCCCACAAGACCACCGATGACTGCCCAGAATGGCAGCACCATGCCGATAAAGACAAGACCCAGGTCAAGTTGAATGCCGGTGGCCACAGCGGGTAGAAAGTTCTCGGTATGCCCGGTCAGCTCGATCCAGGGAATCGGAATCAGGCGAATCGGTTCCATCAGGATTAAGCCGCTGAGGGTGGGGAGAACCACATAGATGGTCCCGAATGCCAGACCTATCACACCACCGATGGAAAAGACCCGCCACTTCCAGCTTTTCTTTCTTTCTTCCGTTGACTCAGCCAAGGCCATGGTTCCCAGGGCAGCTACCGGGGCCATGGGAAAGGGAAGTTTCTCCACATCGCTCGTGATGCGGTAGAGAGCATATCCCAGGCCGAACTGGTCGATACGTTGAATGATCTGTGTGCCCATGAGCAGAAGGATCGGAATCATCCAGTCCCGATGGAAGAAAGAACGCTGCAGCAGTGACTCGGACTCGCCGCCGGGCGCTATCCAGGTAGGAATGAATTCGGTCAGGCCCAACATGCGGGCGGCATCGGATTGTACCAGGTACTGGCTCCACAGCAGTCCCTGGAAGGGGGTTGCCAACGCAGCCCCGGCCATATAGTAGAGCAGAAAAATTTCCTGCTGTTTCAGCTCGCTGTAAGAACGCTTGGCTAGTTCGGCAAACAGGATAATCGTAACCCATCGTGCCGCCGGTCCGATGCCTGCACCGATCACCAGCTGCAGGTACATGCTGCCGGGCATCATGAGGAAGCCGATGAAGATGGCTCCCACGACCGTCTTCCAGCTGAATCCTTCCTCAAAATGATCCGGTGTCTTGAGAAGATCTCTATATTCCTGAAGTTCTTTGTCTTCGTACATAAAATTGTTCCACAATTTTATTAAACGCGACAATGTCGCTTTTTAGAGTGAATGGTCTATTCGTTGTTTTTTCCGAGAAAAAATGCTCTACCCCTAACCTAAAAACCTTGACCCCTGACTACTTGTTTATTGTGTTCATTGGGTTCGTTGTGCTTATTGTGTTGCTAATAGCGATCGGTATAAAGCTTTCAACACATTTCCGTTTCTTCAACCCAATGAACCCAAGAAACTCAACGAACGCTATTTCCCTCGAACCCTCCAAGCCTCCAACCCTTATTTTCTTTAAATCGGCATCACGTTATAGCTTGCGTCGCTGAAGAGGCCGTAGATGGCCCAGGTTCCCGCCATCAGAAAATCCCCAATAATGAGACCGATGAAAAAATAACGCACCTTTTTGTAAAGCATGACACCACCATAGCGCATGCACAGGGCATTGCAGAGCCAGCCGATAAAGAAACAGAACCACAGATACCACATGGCGGAACTGTAGGCCGTCAAATAGCCGATGGGGTGTATCGGCCACCAGTAAAAACGGTGATAACAGATCACCAGGACCAGCATCAACGCCGCACCCACCAGCATAAAGGTCATAACCCATTGACCGGATTCAGCTGGCGTTTCCATCAAATTGAAAATATTGTCGTAAACAGCCAGTGTCGTGCGGCTGGCCCAGTCGAACTGGAGTTCCCGAATACCGAATTTATAGCACAGTGCAAGCATGGCCAGAAAGGAAACCAGAATACCCAGGGCAAGCGTGATGATGATGGCAATAAAAATGCGCCGGTTGCTGCTGGTGCCGTCCGATATTTTTCGTGCGTGGAGCAGAGACGGCATGAGCGATTCGCGCAGATCGACAAAGAGCATCTTCTGAATAACCGCCGAAACAACAAGACCCATATGGGTGAATGCCTTGGGTCCGAACATTGCCATGAGCGCATCAATGGGTGCAGCCGTCAGGGTAAAATAGGCGATTCCCCCCTGGCAGATCACCCGTGTGGCCACCAGCATGAACAGGAAAAAGGCTCCCACGACCATAAAGGAAAACAGGAAAGGGACACCGGCAAAATGGCACCAGAGAACAATACCGAGCACACCCAGAACGGTTCCCCAGAAAGCCATGCGCGTGGAGAGCCATTCATTTTCCGGGTGGGCCTCCTTCTTCAGTCCGAATCCCATACGAAGTATATCCAGTAAATGAAACCTGGCCAGCCACGCGATAAAAACAAAGAATACGACATAAGCGCCGATCATCTGCATCTCTTCGGGCCTGGAGATGGTCGGCCCGAAGGTCACGCCCAGAGCGCCGGCCGGGATGTTGACCCCCAGAAACGACAGGGCACCGAACAACAGGGCACCTGCAATGTAAAAAAACCAGAAGGAAAACGATATCTGTTTCGAGGTCAGGAAAGCGAATCCGATGAATGCCGGGTAAAAATAGATTTTCAGTTTATAGAATCCGGACAAGAGGCCCAGTTTTGGAAAATATTTACCTGCTATAACCAGGGTGGGAATCGAGGGTATGGAAGGATTGTAAAAACTCAAGCCGTTCAACAGGTGGAGCAGGACCGGTATGGACAGCCCCACCAGGAGAAATCGGTTGCTGAAGAACCGGCCCATTTCGTTGTTGTCGAATGCTTCCTGAATCAGCAAGGGTACCCGCAGGAGGGGAAAATTGATTCGCTCGTGGTAGATTCCCTGTTTACTCAAAAGGCTGACCATGCAGGCCATGACAAAATAACAGAGTAAAACAAATCCCGCCCACCCCGCAAGGGGCCGCACCCATGCATCCCATGGAATGTTGCCGAGGACTTCTATCCAGCTCATCTGGCGTCCTCCGGACAGGCCATTGTAAAGACTGGTGATGGCTTCCTGACTCTGGGGATACCATCCCGGCGGCAACAGGGGATGAAGAATTTCTTCCCATTGGTTTTCGACGGTGGCGAAATGGTAAGGTGCCGTTAAGTTGAGAAAGAACGTCCGTGCGAGGCCTGTCCAGGCAACGCCGGAAAGGAGTACCATCAATGCCCAGGCCACCAGAAGTTCTTTTCCGGTGATAAGATTGCGGCCCTTGAATAACCAGCGGATGAAAGCGGTAATGACGACCATCCAGACAAGAAAATAAAACGGAGCCAGGGGAAAGTGACCGCCGCCAAATGGCGTTCCTTGTCTGTAAGCGTTGTTGAATGGCGTTATCAGGCAGATAAGCAGGGCCAGGAAGGACCCTATGAAAATAGCCCGCCAGCGAATCTTGTTGGCGAGAGAATCGGGGTTGCCTGGATTCTTTGTTTTTTCAGCAGTCGCTTTGTCGGGCATGTCTGTCATGTCTTCCTTATAGCCTATAGCCTAAACAACCTGAGCAGCTACGCTCCATCTGCTGCTTGATTCGTTGCCTCAGCCAAAAGGTTTTTATAGTGCTCCTTGGTCTCGTCATCAAAGGAACGCCACAGGAGCAGCTGTTTTCGAATTTCATGCAGAAACGTTTTGTTGATGCGTTGCCAGGCGTTGGATTCTCCGGATTCGCGCGTCAGTGAAATATGAATTTCAAGAAACCCTTTTTCCTCTTCAGCGGGTTTGAATTTCAATGCAACCTGTTGAAGAATGCCGAAGTCAAACGGTGCCAGCCAGACCTGTGATGTGAAATGGAGGCATTCATCATAGACGCCCTGGTCTTCAGGACAGTCATCCTCACCATCGTCCCTGACCGGGGGTGTTTCACAAGCAAAGGAGAATGCCATATTCCCGGTAGAAAATTTACCATGGGTAATTTCCTGGTGACTGGAAAAGTACTCATAGATGAATCCACCGACACTGCGGTGTTCCACATACGTCATGAGAAACGGCAGGACAATATCAAGCCTGTTTTCCCGGGGAGCTGGCAGGGTCCAGGAGCGGTTAATGTCGGGAATGGCGATTTCACCGGCAACCTTGGATGGATAAATGACCGATATCATGACAACCAGAATGACCAGAACCATTGCACCAACGCCGGCAGCGGAGGAGTAATTGACCGTAATACCGGACCATAGGGCTGTCCCGGCAAAAAGCTTTGCCGATGTTTGCGCCACTAGATAACCGAAAACAACGCTGAGTACGGCAAAAGCCATGGCTTCCGCTATAAACAGAAAGGAAACGTGCGAGGGTGCGAGCCCGACGGATGTGTAAATTCCGATTTCACGTTTGCGTTCATACACACTGCTGATCATGGTATTCAATACGATGAATATCGAAAGCAGGATGGGCACGATGATATTGGGAACACCGCTGTAACTCATGGTATTGCTGGCATGATACAGGTAGGTTCCCGATTTTTCCCCGCTGAACAGCGACAGACCGAAACGGTCCACCAACATCTGGGCCGTTTCCTGGTTCGAGCCGAGTGTATTCGGTCGAACGGCGATCCCTTTGATATGGCCACCCACCGCCATGAGTTTCTTAAAATGAACAATGACCGTTACGTCAGCGTCGAGATGCTGATACCGACTCTGAAATTCGCGCATGTCATCACCCGACTCCAGTGCCTGAACAACGGCCTCGGTCATGCCATCCGAAACTTCCCTGGGGAATATGGCAGGCGTCAGGGGTTCCCCATCCAGGTCTTTCAGTCCCTGGAAACGCTTACCCGAAAAAATGCCCACAACATGGAAAGGGGTTCCCCAGATGGTCACCACATCGTCGATAGGTGCATTGATATCGATTCCGAGATGTTCAGCCATTCTGTCCGGAAGAAGAACCGCCTGCCGATCTTCCGCCGTCAACCAGCGTCCACCGATGAGAATGTTTTCGATGCCGGACACACGGACTTCATTGTGTGACAACCCGATCATGCCCCGTGCCTCAAACGTTTTTCCCCCATGATGTATGGGGATTCGAGTCGAACGGGTTCGGTCTTCTTCTTCCAGCCATACCCTGGGTGTCGCGATTCCCGTCTCGGCAAAAGCGTTTGAAATGACAGCGTAAGCCTGGGGCGGGAGATCCCGCCAGTTGATATTTTTCAAGAGGAAGCCCTGGTAGGGATGCTGGTTATTATAAAGGATACGCGTATGCCGACGTACCGATTTGACCGATGTAAAACTCATGATAGTGAAGGTGAGAATGATCAGTGTGATACAGGTCAAGGCTGTTCTCAGCCTGCGGCGGCGCAGGTTGCTGACCCCCAAAAGAAATGCTGCGACAAAGGCCTTCCAACGGCCGATTTCTTCGGAGTGGCTGCGCTGCGAACGGTTCTGAAGGTTTGTCATTTCTTCTTCAAACCTGAAAAAGATGATCAATGTCACTACCAGTGAAAGACCCATGATCAGAAACGCCAGGATGACGACCATGGGGCTGTATGCCAGCTGAAAAGCCGGGTGAACATTGTAGATGACAGCAATCAGGAGGATGAGGATCCCGCTGAAAGCGACAATTCGTTTATAGATGTTGGTGTAGGAAAAAAGAAGCCTTTCAAGGCAGAACGAGAAGGGAACAAACAGGGCGATGTAGAACAACACGCCATAGAGTACATCTTTTTGTGTTTTTTCAATATCGTCGTATACGCGGCTTGCCAGAGCCCAGGATTTGGATGCGGCTTCAAAAAATTGATTGTATCGCTTCTCTTCCCATGCGTTTTCCGCCTGATTCAAGGCCGCGAGGCCGTCTGTCCGCAACTGGTGAATACGCTCGTTGAAGATACCGCTTTTTTCCAGATTGTTTATGCGAGGCACCAGCAATGTCCACATGTCATGGGCGACACGATATCCGGTACGGTGCAGCGCGGGCCAGTTATCAACTTTGTAACCGGTTCCCTGTGGGTTTTTTGGAGAATTATTCAGCAAAATCAGTTTTTTATTCAGGGCGGAATCGGAAAGGGTTAACTTTAGCGGTGTTCCGGGTTCAAGAAATATGGTTGAAATGTCGGATGTCCAGGTATCGAGTCGGCTGTAGAAGTATCGAATCGGTTCGGCTTCACGACGACCGTCCAGCACTTGGCTCTTGGTCAGATATCGGAAGGTTCTTGGTTCGAGCAAATTGAACAGCGTGGTGCCCTTACAGGCGAACATCTTCAAATCGGTCTCCATGGAAAGACGACGCATTTTGACACGGTAGGCATTTTTGCCGGTCTGCTTTTTATCGATAGTCCAGTCGATGGAACCGGTATGGGTATCGAACTTGTATCCTTCTAAAATGACCTTGTGGAAACTATGCTTTTTGTCAGCGACACCCTTGAGAAAGAAGGCACCGGTCTGATCCACCATCGTATAAAATTTTGCAGGCCCCTGATAGGCAAGCAGTACGGTGCCTGGTGCCGGCTGGTCTGCAAAAAGTTCTCCGTGCCGCAGAAATTTTGCACTGCCGGTCAATGTGGCAAAGCCTTTTCTGGGATAGTTGTCCTCGTGCAGTTTGGCGTCCTGCACCAGTTGCTGCATGATCCCGCAGACAACATTGGCCTGCTGTAAAGCATACCGGTGATCCAAGTTTTCCAGGGTATCAGAAGCGGTTCCCCAAAACGCCCTTGCATCATGTGTCGTCACCAGGCTCAAACCGTGATATCCGGCCAAAGCCGTAACCTCCCCACCCAAGGGAGGGCGATCCACAAAGAAATTTTTCCATGATCCCTGCCTGCTGGGGCGCAGGGTGTCCTTGAAAAAATTTGTAATGCCGAGCTCTTGTTCAGTTGTTTCGGCTGCCTGCCGCAGGGCTTCATCCAAGCTGCTATAGCTGGACACACGGTTGATTCTTGGTCTGAACGGATACAACCATCCATAGTTGAATGCGCCAAAGCCGGTGCCATGGCTAGAGAGATGCAAGGATATCGATGCGGCCATGTCATATTGTCTGGTATGCCTGCGGAGACGGTCCACATCTTCGATAAATACGAATTGTTGTTCGATATCCAATAATACGGTTTTCTGCTCATCGGCTGCCCTGGTAATAAGCTGTTCCAGCAGTTGAGTTTCTTCTTCGGCTAGATTTTCATCCTTATAAGAAGTTCGCCAGGTCAGGCGCCGCAGCAACTGGCGAAGATCCGCCATTTTCTGGATGGTCTCCGAATCGGCACGATGATCCGGCTCCAGTCGCAACCGCATGAGTTGGCGGGAGATTTTGTCCGCTTCGGTTTTGAGCCTTTCTTTTATAGCCACATCAAGAAGGGGCATGACGCCGGGTTCCGGGAAAATCTTTTTTTTGAAAGATAGGGTTGCTAAGCCATCGATGGTCCGGCGGGTTTTTTCAATCCGTGACCTAAGTTTTTTTTTCATCTGCTTGACGGTCTTGGATCTTTCCGAGATACCCCATACAAATTCCCGCATGCCCGAAAGGGTTTGCGCATGGCCCGCGCTGGCCACAAGCAGCACCGTTTTTTTGGGTGGTTTTGCTTTCATGATCTTGGCAAATTCGAGCAGTGTTGCCACACTGCAAGCTTCATCGGCGCCCGGGGATAAACCGGCCACGTTGATGGAACTGTCGTAGAATGCCTCGATCATGACCATCTTATTTTTAAGTTCCGGGTCCATGCCGGGGATCAGACAGTAAATATTTTCAGCTATTTCCGATTGCCAGCGGATATCCGATGTCAGGGTGATCTGATCCATTACCCGGGTCAAGGCTGGGTTTTCAAAGAGTCCGAACAGGTCTCTTGCCTGATCAATAGACATCCAGAACCGGGGAAATTGAACCGGGGAAAGCTCAAACTTATCTTTAAAAAGGATGTTGGGGGAATTCCCACGGTCCACGTAAATTGTTGCCCGGGCGCCCATCGTAGCTGCATATTCCCAGTTTCTACCCGAATCGAGTTCCATCAGGACAACGGCACCTTCGACCTTCTTTCCATTATATTCCCGCGGTTCACCGGTACCGGCGTAGATCAAGGGGGCTTTGATCCCGGGGGCAGGGATGGTTTGGGGTGATACGGCGTTTCCTAAGTACGGCAGGATTGAAATGGATGGGCTGGTTTCAGATATCTTGAGCCTGCTGCCCTGGTGATGCATTACCGGTACGGGAAATCGCTGAGATCCGATGATGTCGAAGCCCATTCCGGACAGACGATTCTTGATGTAAGCGGCAGCAGTGGCATTGCCGGGGGTCCCGGTACTTCTGTCCTGAACAGCGGATAATACTTGAATATCTTTAAAAAACTGATCCTGGCCCATGGGGCTGGTTGCGGCAATACCGTTGCCATCGGCTAACAAACCCAGGAGGCACAACGCCAGCGTGATTACCAGACGAAACATGAGGTCTCCTGACAGAACGGAGGTTTTTCGCTTGATAGGCAAGCAACCGACAATGTTACGCCTGTTTTGATGGTATTTTTTTCGGTTCATAGAATGATACCGATCCGAAGTTATCGTGTGCCGATTGTGCCGATGGATATGGACAGTTCTTCGCGATCCTCGATTTTGTCGACACGACCATCCCGGATCCATATAACCTGGTCCGAGACATTCAGCATTTTGAAATCGTGTGTGGCGGAGATGATCGTGACACCGCGTTCATCGCTCAACCGTTTCAACAAAGAGATGATCTCCTCACCGGTGGTCAGGTCAAGGTTGCCGGTGGGTTCATCTGCGAGAATGATGGCTGGGTCATTGGCCAGTGCTCGCGCAATGGCAACGCGCTGCTGCTGTCCTCCCGACAATTCAAAGGGTTTGTGGTTAAACCGATCCCCCAGACCTACCAGGTTCATCAGCCCTATACCTTTTTCAACGGCGGTCTCGTTGGGTATGCCGGCAAAGATCATCGGCAGGGTGACATTTTCAAGGGCGGTCATGACCTGTATGATATTGAATGTCTGGAATATGTAGCCAATCTTCCGGCAACGAAGCCATGCCAGTTCATAGGCATCCAGTTGAGCAATATCGACCTCGTCGATAAAGACTTTTCCGGAGGTGGGTTTGTCCAGGCCGCCGATCATGTTGAACAAGGTGCTCTTTCCTGATCCGGAAGGCCCCATGATGGATATGTATTTTCCGGAGTTAATCTCCAGGTCCACACCTTTCAGCGCCTGAACCTCGATTTTGCCTAGCCGGAAGGTTTTTGTGACCTTGGAAACGCGAACGATACTGCTATTGACTGTCATAGAAGATCACCTAATTTTATTCCATTACTAAAAACCTGGTCCTTTGGGCCAGGTCAGAGACATTTGGCTCTGCCGATGTCGTTAGTTACTTAAATCCGAAGCACAAAATTCGAAATCCTAAACGGTTCGACAGGCTCACCGCCCTGAGCAAGGTCGAAGGGCAATATCTAATGATTAAAATTC
>QMMS01000139.1 GCA_003647375.1 Deltaproteobacteria bacterium | reverse complement strand
CGCGTCGTGAAATCTTTGAGCGCCCCGGCTACAGGGAATGGGCTCTCGGGCAAATGCTTCCGATTGGGCGCTGGGCGCAGCCGGAAGACTTTATCGGCGCCACGCTTTTTTTGTGCAGCTCCTTTTCGGATATGGTGGTCGGTCATGTTTTGATGGTTGACGGCGGTTGGACCATCCATTAGCCGAAACCTGCAACAATAGTCAAATAGCCGTGTATCGGGTTCTTAGCATCAGGGTAGGACCATAACGGTAAAAACACGGTTGTCTTTCATATAAACCTACAAATTATTTCTACAAGGAGGCCACCCATGGGGTACGAATTAGACACCTATTTTATCGAGAAAGCGCACAAAACGAGTCCACAACGTCTGTACAGTCACACCGGTGTTGACTGGCAATACCGGGTTGATTTTGAACGCCTGCGCCAGGAACGACTCCAGCGCACCCGCGATCAGATCGAAGCCTTTGACCTGGGAGCGCTGGTATTGTATGCCGGCGCCAATATCCGCTATGTCACAGGCTCTTATCAGGGTAACTGGAAGTACAATATCAACATACGCTACGTGGTTCTGCCTCGGGGTGGTGAGCCGGTGCTGTTTGAGACCGCCGGTTCGGACATGCACTGCGCTCGCATCGATCTGCCCTGGATGCAGGATCGCATCCGACCGGCCATGACCTGGCAATGGGCCGAAGGCGCCGTGCCGCATATGGCCGGCAAGATGGTCGACACTGTGCTGGAAGTGTTAAAAGAAAACGGAGTTGAAAAAGAGAAAATCGGCATCGACAACCTGGACATGCCCATGCTCCAGGCATTCAAAGAGGCCGGCGTCAACGTGGTTAACGGCTGGCCGGCCATGTCGGCTGCCCGGGTGGTCAAGACCGTCGATGAAATCGAACTGCTCAAGCAGGCATCCTCTATCGGCGATGCAGCCATGTGGAAGATCAAGTACGAATGGCTCAAGCCGGGGGTAACCGAACGCTATATCGAGGCCAAAGTACACGAGTTTATGCTCACCAGCGGCTGTGAGATCATCTACGACATCATTGTGGCTTCCGGAGGCAACACCAACCCCTACCGACGCTGGGCCACCGACAAGCTGATTCGCCAGGGAGATCTGGTAATCGTTGACATCAATGCAGTGGGACCCTCGGGGTACTTTATCGACTTTGTGCGTTGTTTCAAGGTAGCTTCCAAAATGACGCAGAAGGAGATCGATCTGTACCGCGAAGTGTACGATTCCATGTACGCCGGTATGGACAAGCTGCGACCGGGCAACACCTCCGCCGATGTGGCCGCCTGTTTTAACAAATACGACGACGACCTGTACGGCACGGTAACCCTGCAGCAGTTTGCCCACAGCATCGGTATCACGCTGTATGAGGGTATGTGGATATCCCGGGCCTACTCCCTGGACTATCCTGCCGAGATCAAGGAGAACATGTACTTTGCCATCGAAACCTTTGCCGGCCATCCAGGACTTCCCCAGACCTGCCGGCTGGAAGAAAATGTGCTGGTCACCGCCGACGGGCCGGTAGTATTTACCATGATGGAGCACATGGAAGAAGCCATGGCATAACACGCGAGGGAACAAATGAACGACAAGTGGAAAAGCTTCGGGCTTGAAGATCGAGTGGCCATCGTCTCTGGTGCGTCAGAGGGTATTGGTCGAACCCTGGCCATCGCGCTGGCTGATGCCGGCGTTCATGTTGCGATAGCCAGTCGCACCCAAACAGCATTGGAAGAGGTTGCCTCCGAAATCGAAACATTGGGTCGTCAGGCCCTGGTTGTTCCTACAGACCTGAGGGAGGTGGCCCAGATCCACACCTTGGTCGCCAAGACGCATAATCACTTTGGAAAAGTTGATATTCTCATCAACAACGCTGCCTGGACCGCTACCGTAGAGGCCTTGGATGTTACCGAGGAGCAATGGGACCAGACCCTGGATACCAGTTTAAAGGCCTATTTCTTTCTGGCCCAGGCGGTGGCCCCGATCATGATAGAACAGGGCCAGGGTAAAATTGTCAATATTGGATCCAACCTGGCCGAAGTTGCTTTCCGGGGTCGGTCTGTCTACTCGGCGGCCAAGGCCGGTGTGCATCATCTGACCCGTGCCCTGGCCAATGAATGGGCTTCCAAAGGTATCCATGTCAACTCCGTGGCCCCGTGTATTACGGAAACACCCACGCGGCGGGAATTGCTCCAGAGACCCGGCTATAAGGATTGGGCTCTGGAGCAGCTCCCCATCGGGCGCTGGGCCCAGCCTGAGGATCTCATCGGGGCCACATTGTTTTTATGCAGCTCTTTATCGGATATGATGGCGGGTCACATCCTGATGGTAGATGGCGGTTGGACCATTCATTGATAATAATATTTCATCTTAAGGAGAAAACAGAATGGGAAACACTTATGTCGTGCCACTCAAAGACGCCGTAACAGGCGTATTGCATGGGAAAGCCGGTACCTTCAGGGTGCTCATCGATGAAGATATCAGCGGAGCAAAACATTTTTCTCTGCTGGTCAATACCATGAATGCCGGTGTTGAAGGCGCCTGGCACAAACACGATGATAACGAACATTGCTGGTACATCCTGTCCGGTCATGGAACCATGTACATCGCCGATGAATCTTTTGAGCTCGGGCCGGAAATGGCGGTGTTTGCCCCGGCAGATACCATGCATAAAATCGATGTCGGTCCGGATGAAGATCTCACCTATGTACTGATTTATGCACCACCGGGACCGGAAAAACTGCTAAAGGCACATGGCGAACATGCCTTTGACAAAAAATAACTTCTAAAAAAGAAACACGGGCCATTAGACATGAAATCCAATCGTCTGGAAGGAAAACGTGCCGTTATTACCGGTGCCGCCGGGGGAATTGCCATTGCTACGGCCCTATCTTTTGTCGCGGAAGGAGCCACTGTCACCCTTGCCGATCTGGATCGGGCCGGTGTTGAGAAGGCCGTGTCAAAGGTTATCTCCCAAGGGGGAAAGGCCAGGGCATTTGTCATCGATGTCACTTCCCGGAAGGAAGTGGAATCTATGATGACCGGCGCCGACACTTTCATGGGAGGCATCGATATCCTGGTGACCTGTGCCGGTGGTTACAAAGCCTATGCCGGGTTTGAAGATATCCAGGAAGCGGACTGGGACCAGGTGATGAATGTCAATCTGAAAAGCGTCTACCTGTGCTGCAAAGCCGTACTCCCCTATATGAAAAAAGAGGGCTGGGGGCGGATCATCAACCTGGGATCCCTGGCCGGCCGCAGCACCAGTGCCGGCACCTCGCCTGCCCATTATGCTTCGGCCAAGGCGGCGGTGTCCATGATGACCCAGTACCTTGCCAAAGACATCGGCCCGTACGGTATCACTGCCAATACAATTGCACCGGGAACCACCTTGACCGAACGGGTGAAAAATCTACTGACTCCCGAAAAAAAGGAACTATTTACCAAGGCTTGCCCATTGGGTCGTTTGGCACAACCCGAGGAAATTTCAGACGTGATCACATTTCTGGCCAGCAATGAAAGCCGCTATATCACAGGCGCAACCATCGATGTAAACGGCGGCCGGCTAATGCTTGTATGAATGTTTGTCAATTGAAATCTTAATTTGGCTCCATCAAGAAAAATATTTTTCTGAGTCAGGCACCATCAACGCTAATTTTAACAAGATGAGGAGGCTGTATGAAAAACACAATTAAAGTCTTAAGTTATTTAACCATTTGTTGTTTCGTTATCGTTGGGCTGGTCAACCAGGCCAATGCCGAGTGGCCGGACAAACCGATTACGGCCGTCATTCAATACAAAGCCGGTGGTGGAACAGACACCATGACCCGTGCTTATTCCGCTGAAATGGAAGCACCATTGAAGGCCACCATCAACGCCGTGAACCGTCCCGGCGCCCTTGGCGCATTGGCCATGGATTTTGTATGGCAAAAACCATCAGACGGTTATTGGTGGCTGGGTGGTTCCAACTTCGGCAAGCAATTACGTGTTATGGGCCACACGAAGCTGAGCCCCTGGAAGGATTGGCAGTACTTTAAAGCCGGCAATTCCATCCAGGGTTTTGCCGTAAAAGCAGATTCTCCTTTTAAAACACTGGGAGATTTTATCGCAGCAGCCAAAAAGAACCCCGGCAAATACAAGGTTTCCAACTCGGGTGTCGGTGGGCTCTGGGCCGAAGGCATCTCCATCATGACAAGTGTGGCCGGCATCGACGTAAAGCAGATCCCGTATAAGGGTGGTGCTCCTGCGGCGCTGGCCTGTCTGCAAGGCGAGGTCGACGTGGCCGGCAGCGGCTTGCACGAAACCATCGAATTCATCCGGGCCGGAAAAATGAGAAACCTGGCTATTTTTGCCAAAGATCCCATCACGCTTAAAAATGGTACCGTACTCCAGCCTGTCGGGAAATATGTACCTGCCTTGGCAGCACACGCACCCTTCGGCGGATATTATACTCTGGCTGTTAAAAGGGACGTGCCGGCTCCGATTATGAAAAAAATTGCCGCAGCATTTAAAACGGCATGCAATTCACCTAAATTTGAAGCATTGCTAAATAAGAAATTCTTCTTAAAAGATGTCCTGGTAGGCGAAGCTGCCGACAAGGCCGCCGCCCGCGCCGAGAGCACAACGGCTTGGTTGTTGTGGGACTTGAAAGTTGAAGGTGCCAAGATCAACCCGGCTGATGCAGGCATTCCCAGACCGGAAGATTTTGACAAATGGTGGCCGCCAAAGGGCTATAAACCGACCATGTAAGCGACAGTTCACCTGGATGGTGCCCTTGAACATCTCTGATGTTTCAGGGCATTGTCCACAATACAACCGTAACGTATCACTATTGGGGACCCAGATTTTGGAACCATCTGAGCAAGAAAATGCAAACAAACAATCGCAGATGGCAAGCACAGATGTCGTTAGCTCTTTGATCGTCATGGCGGTGGCTGTCGTCATATCAATTTGGGCTCTTAAATTGTCAAAACCCTCCGGGTGGGCCTCTGCCCCGGGTCTGGTACCGCTTATATTCGCCGGCACCATGTTTTTGATGAGCCTGGGGCTTTTCATTACAGCGGTGTGCCGCAATGGTCTTACTTTTTTACGTACCAGGCTGTCATCTTTTTCGGGCAAAGACTTTTTTCAAGATACGCAGACAAAACGATCCATTTGGATTATCGTATTGGCCGCTGTTTATATGCTGATTTTAACCGGTCGACTGCCGTTTGAAATCGCCGGATTTCTATTTTTGCTCAGTACATTTGCGGTCTTTTGGGAAAAAGGTCGCTGGCTCAAAATTATTGTCGCATCCATCGTTATCCCCTTGTTTTTCAGCCTGACGTTCAGATTTTTATTCTCGATTTTATTGCCCGGGGATTCAATATTCGACTACTTTCTTTAGAGGCCATTGTATGTATTCTTTTTTCACTGCTTTTGAACCTTATATGATGTTGCTGTGTTTTTCCGGTGCGGCCATGGGAATCATCTGGGCTGCCCTGCCCGGTCTCTCCACCACAATGGCCATGGCCCTTCTGGTGGGGCTCACCTATCGCATGCCCACCGAACCGGCTATTATTTTCATTCTGGGTACCTTTACCGGTTCGGTTTTTGGTGGAGCTATTTCCGCCGTGCTGATTAACATACCCGGAACACCGGACGCGGTGCCCACCCAAATGGCAGGATTTCCCCTCGCCAAACAGGGCAAGGGTGGCCTTGTATTAGGAATGTCCATTACGGCGTCCATGGTGGGAAATTGGATCGGCATCCTGCTGCTGGTCACCTGTGTCAGCTACGTGCTGGACATTGCCCTGAATTTTGCATCCTGGGAAGTTGCCTTGCTGGCACTCTGGGGCATATCCATCAGCGGCACCCTGACTGCCGGCGAAGCGCCGGTTAAAGGTTGGATCTCCGGTTGGATGGGTGTTTTGATCGCCATGGTAGGCAGGGAAGAAATTCATGGCATTGAACGGTTCACATTCGGCAGCCAGGAACTTCTTTTAGGAATCCCCTATATTCCGGTACTCATCGGTCTTTTCGGGCTTACTGAGATTATTATGGTTCTGTCCCAACCCCAACCATATGTGATCCCGCAAAAAATCGGCAGGATATTCCCCCCTATAAAAGAATTTTTAAAATACTGGAAAAGTATTATCCGTTCATCCATCGTGGGACTCATCACCGGAATCATTCCGGGAGCCGGAGCCAATGTGGCCACATTTGTATCCTACGGCCTTGGTGAACGTTTCACCGGCAAGCGCTTTTCCAAGGGCAGCATGGAAGGCGTGATCTGCTCGGAGGTCGCCAACAACGCCAATATCGGTGGTGCACTACTGCCCTCACTGGTTCTGGGTATCCCCGGCAGTGCAACCGTAGCGGCATTTTTGGCCGCCCTGAACCTGCACGGTATCGTGGTGGGCCCTACAATTGAATTAGAGCAGCCGGGTATCATGAGTTTTATGTACGGCACCTTGATTGTGGCCAATATCGGTATGTACATCTGTGCGTTTCTCCTGATCAAACCCAGTGTCAAACTTTTCTCCTTGCCCCGGGAACTGTTGCTGCCGATTATTGCCCTGCTGTGTGTTCTGGGTTCATTTGCTCAGAAAATGTCCATGTTCGACATTTATTTGATGTTCGGCTTTGGATTGTTAGGCTTCTGCATGCGCAAAGCCGACATACCCATCGGACCGATGATCCTGGGTGTCGTTTTAGGGAACATGCTGGATCAAAATTTTAGACGGGCCATGATTATCTTCGAAGATGAAAGCATATGGCAAATCCTGATTGATCGTCCGCTGGGAACCGTATTAATCATTATTATTCTGCTGACGTTTATCAGTGGTATCTGGCCAAAAAAAAAGAAACAATTTAAATAAGAAATAACTCAGCGCTGCTGATCAAGATAAAAACAGACAAATGTATTTCTAATCGAGGAGGCATTTAAAAAATGACCCAAAAGAAAAAGGAAATTGGTCTGGCCATTGTTGGTTGCGGCACTATCGGTCGCATCCGCGCCATGCTGGCACACGATTATCCGGCCGTCGGGTGGCTGGGGTTGTGCGATATCAAGGAAGATCTGGGGAAAAAGCTGGCAAAAGATGCTCAGGCAGATTTTTTCACCACCGATTTTAGAGAGCTTCTCAAACGCCCGGAGGTCAATGCCGCCATCATCGCCACCGATGAAAACTTTCATGTCGACCCGACCCTTGCAGCCATAGAACAGGGTTACGACCTGTTTATCGAAAAACCCCTGGCCACCGATGCAAAAGAATCGCTGAAAATACTCACAACCATCGAAGAGAGTGGTGTGGATGCGGTCATCGGCTACACCAACCGCTTCCGCCGACGTTTTCTGGCCATCAAACAACGCCTTATCAGTGGTCAGATCGGTGAAGTGACATCGGTTGTCACCCGGGCTTTCATGAACCGCATGGTTCCCATTGCCACCACCCGACGCACGGATCAACGTAAAAACCTGACGCCCATGGTGGTATCCGGCACCCACAGCCTCGACATGAGTATGTGGCTCATGGAAGGAAAAATCCCGGTGTCGGTTTATGCTCAATCGATAGACAAGGCCCTGGCCAAATACGGGACCAAGGATTCCACCTTTGGTATTTTTACCATGGATGACGGCACCATCTTCAGTATGAATATCAGCTGGGCCCTACCGGTAGTGTGGCCCGGAGCCGTCTATGGACTGGAAATCGGCATTGTGGGGACCGAAGGCGTCATCGATGTGGAGGACACCCATCGGGATCTGGTGCTGGCCTCCGAGAACCCCCAGGGCGCCGGGTACAAACCCGAAGGCTATGAGCCCGAGTTTAAACGACACGTGGACTTTCTCACCAGCTATCCCCCGGGAGATACCCATATCGGACAACTCTGGGGACCCATGCGGGAAGAAACCAACACCTGGTTTGCCCGCGTCTGCTTGGGGCTCGACTCTCCCCATGCAACCGCTGCCGAGGGCCATCGCAATCTTATTCTGACAATGGCCATGGATCTGTCCGCAGCACGTGGCGAGAAAATAGAGTTACCCGTCGATCTGAATGAGTTTTACCGGTAATGGAAATTACCCACCTGATCATCATGTTCTTTGTCGGCGTTGCTGCTGCAGCCTTCGGTACCCTTATCGGTGGGTCCAGCATCGTAACGATTCCGACCCTGATACTATTAGGCCTGCCACCGCATACCGCCATCGGGACCGATCGTTTTGGCATTATCGGGGTGGGTATATCGGGCTGGTACAAATTTCACAAAAAAAAACTCATCAATTACAGGATCGGGTTTATTGTCGCCATTCCGGTGTTGTTCGGCACGGCTCTGGGGGCCAATCTCGTATTACAAATCAGTGAAAGCGTCCTGAAGTACGTCATCGTGGCCACCAACATTATACTGGTGGCCTTCCTCCTGTTCAATCGGGGTATGGGTGTTGAAAAGAGACAAACCGCGATACAAAAAAAAGAATATGTTGTCGGTGCCTCCTTAAGCTTTATGAACGGTATTTACGGTGGTTTTTATGGCGCCATGGCCGGCACCTTCTCGATCTATATACTGATTGGCTGGTTCCGACAAACGTTCATCCAAAGTGCCGCCACACAAAAAATCGGCTCCATCTTCATGACCGTAACAGCTGCCACCGTGTTTGCCATGAATGATGCCATTGATTATCCTCTGGGTCTGGCGATGCTGACGGGATGTCTGGTGGGATCATATATAGGCGCACATTATGCTGAAAGGATTGGAAATATCTGGGTCAAAAGAATGTTTGTTGTCTTTATCGTCCTTGCCCTTGCTAAGATGATACTCAGTCCATAGAGGTTTTATTTGAAAGAAAAATCGAAAAATCGATCGCATCAAAGTTCCAATCTTGAAATGCGATCTTCAAAAAGGTCGGCCGCCATGGACACCACCCCTATGCAAAGACTCGAAAAAGCGCTTCTACCATATGAAGAGCAATTGCAGAAACAGGAAGCATTTAGAAAAAGGCTGGGGGTTAAAGAAGTCGACCAGCCCACCTACCAGCGCTATATCACCGGACCCATCGAACGTTTTGAAAAAAAGCGCATGGCTTTCTTATGCATGCGTCCCGACAATCCCCATGGCGAAGCGCTTCGGAAAAAATTCAAGGCGCGAACCGGCCATGACCATTATCTCACCCCGCTTGCATATGAAGAATTGGACATGGAGGACCGTTTCGGCCGCGCGCTGGCCGATGCCGGCTATCGCGCCTGCTGCGAATACGACCCGGTTCCGTTTCCGGTCACGCCCGAGCCGGGCCGGGTGGATATCAACGACAAAGCCAGGATGTCCAGGATCGTCAAAAAGGTGGGCCTGCTGTTCGGAGCCGACATGGTGCACATCACAAAGCTGGATCAACGCTGGCTCTACAAGGATGTCGACATCTCACACAAGTATGCCATCGTGGTTGTTATGCAGCACAAACCCAGTCTGATCGACCTTGCGCCCTCTTATTTTTCCTGGGCTTCTTCCGCCGATGCCTATTCCCGACTTAAACTTGCTACGACTCAACTCACGGATTTTATCCGCGGCCTTGGCTATGATGCCATGTACCGTGAAACCAGGGGCGGAGGTGATCCAGAATTGAACATGGTGCCCATCGCGCTGGATGCCGGCGTCGGCGAATTCTGCCGCACCGGCCGGGTGCTTTCTCCGGAATACGGCAACAACATGCGCCTGAAAGCGGTTACCACAGACCTGCCCCTGCTTCCGGACAAACCCATTGCCTTCGGCACCCATGATTTTTGTATGGCCTGTGAAAGTTGTGCTAAATTCTGCCCGTCCGGCGCAGTACCCAAAGGCACGCCCAGTAACGACATCCCCAATCCCGTCCACAACAATCCGGGATTTCGCAAATGGTGGATCAACGCCGAAAAATGTATCATCTTCTGGGGCATGAACAAGAGAAAATGGCCCAGCTGCGGCGGACGTTGTATCGCGGTCTGCCCCTGGAACAAACCCATGAACCGGTTTCACAACTCGGTGCGATGGTTGGCCGTTCACGCACCACGCTTTATTAAAAAGCTCTTGGTCCGAGGTGATGAAATCATATACCGACGCCAAAAAAAAATAATCTGATAACGTTTAAGGAGTCATTATGAGTGAAAAAGCTACAAGCGAGTGGTTAGCGAGTACCGATTGGATTGCTGAGAATTTAAATAACCCGGATGTCCGGCTAATTGAAATCGGCGCCCTCAAGGATCCGGATGCCTATTACGCCAGCCATATTCCGGGTACCCTACTCTGGCCTTGGAAAGAAACACTGTGGCATCCTGAAATGCGCGATTTCGCAACACCCGAAGGTTTCAGCAACTTGATGTCAAAAAGCGGCATAAGCCATGACACGACCATCGTTTTTTACAGCGATCAGATTCAGTTCAACAATTATGCCTTCTGGGTATGCGCCATGCGGGGTCATAAGAATATGAAAATCATGAACGGCGATATGAATCTGTGGCTTTACGAAGATCTCCCGATAACCACAGACGTGCCTAATTTCACGCCCACCGATTATCCCGTCCGACCCTTGGAAGAGGATTGCCGGATTGGGCGCGACGGCGTATTAGCCGGACTTTCTAATCCCGACAGGGTGTTGCTGGACATGCGCACAAAGGAAGAATATGTCGGCAAACGGGTATCGCCGGACTGGTTTCCGGTGGATCATGGTGCCGTGAGAAAAGGGCACATCCCCGGTGCCCGGAATCTGTATT
>QMMS01000138.1 GCA_003647375.1 Deltaproteobacteria bacterium | reverse complement strand
TATCCCTTGGCTGTAAAAATATCTGCACTGATTACTGATTGACATGTGCGTTATAAAAGAGAAATGAGGAGGGCTATCCATGTTGTTTAACCCGAAAAAGGCACAATTCGACCACCTGGATGAGCGATCCAGGGAAATCATGAAAAAGACCATCGATTTTTTTGAAACCAAGGGCAAAAAACAGCTCAAGGAAGACGCTCACGAGCGCGTCTGGTACGACGATTTTCTCCAGTTCATCAAAAAAGAGGGTATTTTTTCCGACCTTTTGACCCCGACTCAATACGGTGGCAAGGGATGTCGGTGGGATACTTTTCGAAATATGGACTTCAACGAAATTCTCGGTTTTTACAGTCTGGCCCATTGGTATGCCTGGCAGGTAACTATTCTGGGGCTGGGCCCCATCTGGATGGGGAAAAACGAAGCCATCAAGAAAAAGACAGCCCGGTTGCTGGAAGAGGGCGGGATTTTTGCCTTTGGTCTGTCGGAAAAAGAGCACGGTGCGGACCTGTATGCCAGCGACATGGCCTTAACCCCCATGGGTGGCGGCCAGTATCGGGCGGACGGCGGTAAATACTACATCGGTAACGGTAATGAAGCGGCGTTGGTCTCTACCTTTGCCAAGAATTCAGAAACCGACGAGTACGCCTTCTTCGTGGTGGATGCCAAGAACGAAAACTACGAATGTGTCCAGAATGTGGTTAATTCCCAAATGTATGTCTCCGAGTATGCCTTACATGGCTACCCCCTGACTGATGATGACATCCTCACAATGGGCAGCGATGCGTGGGATTCCGCCCTGAATACGATCAATGTCGGCAAGTACAACCTGGGCTGGGCCTCTATTGGCATCTGCGACCATGCCTTTTACGAAGCCATTGACCACGCGGCCGGTCGTTTTCTGTTCAAGCATTATGTGACCGATTTTCCTCATATCCGCCAGATTTTCGTGGATGCCTATGCCCGGCTGTGTGCCATGCGTATGTTTGCCATGCGGGCTGCGGACTATATGCGCAGCGCTTCGGCCGACGACCGGCGCTATCTACTTTATAACCCCATGGTGAAGATGAAAGTGACCACCCAGGGCGAGGAGGTGATCAACCTGCTGTGGGATGTGATCGCGGCTAAGGGATTTGAAAAGGACACCTACTTCGAGATGGCGACCCGGGACATCCGCGCCCTGCCCAAACTTGAAGGTACCGTCCATGTGAACATGGCCCTTATCGTCAAGTTCATGGCCAACTACTTTTTCAATCCCGGACAATTCCCGGAGACAGGGAAAATGGACGCACCCATCCACGACGATTTTCTGTTTAACCAGGGGCCCACCAGGGGACTGGGAAAAATCCAGTTCCACGACTACAATATTGCCTACAACAGCCTGGATCTTCCCAATATCAAGATATTCAAGGAGCAGATCGCCTTTCTGGTGGAATTGCTGATGACCGCCCCACCCAATAAGGACCAGGTCAAGGATATCGATTTTTTGCTCAATCTGGGGGAACTTTTCACCCTGGTGGCTTACGGCCAGTTGCTCATTGAAAAAACCAAGATCGATGTAGTGGCGGACGATCTGATGGACCAGATCTTCGATTTCATGGTGCGGGATTTCTCCAAGTTCGCCCTTCAGCTATACAGCAAGACCAGCAGTACGACCAAGCAGATGGAAATCTGTATGAAGATGATTAAAAAACCGGCGGTGAATCCGGAGCGCTTCAACCGGATCTGGGAAGAACATGTTTATAGCCTTAAAGGGGCCTACCAAATGAACGACTAGCTCGGACATTTCATGAAACTTGACGAAATATCCGAGCGAGCTCGGATATTTTACATGTCCCTTATGAGCTTAAGCATATCAGGGGTTGAGATGATGCCCACAACTTTTTCATCGCGGAGCACAATGACTCGGTGGATATAATTTTTAATCATCATACCGGCGACTTGTTGCAAGGGCGTATCTTCTGAAACCTGGAAGATTACAGGCGTCATGATGTCCCGGACCGTGGTGAAAGATTCTGTCTCGATACGGAAACCTTCAGCCTCCTGCCTGGCATACTGGCGACTAAGAGAATGAAGGTAATAGTCATGGGGCCATTCGCCGTCCTTTTCGGGCTGGGTCTCGTGGTGAACAATGTCGGTCAGAGATACAACACCGATGGGTGTTCCCGTACTGGATTGTACCGGCGCACCGGAAATACAGTTTTCCATAAAAAACTCGGCCAGTCGATTGACAGACCATTCAGGTTCTGCCACCAGTACATTCGACTTCATCACGTGTTTGGCGGTTAATGTTTTCATGGCACCCCCTTTCTGGTTCAGGCCATATCACTTTAGCCTGTCATTGATGATTTCTGATATTTCCCTGACCTGAATACGTTTATCCAGGTTCGTCGATTTAACGGCATCTCCCAGCATGACCGCACATGTGGGACAGCTGACTGCCAGGATATCGGCACCTGTGCCCAGCGCCTCCAGCACGCGGTTTTGAGCAGGAGACTCCGGCCCTTTTCCGAGGATGTCGGTGAACAGGTTTCCTCCTCCTCCGCCGCAACACAGGGCATTCTGCATGGACCGGTCCATTTCTCGTGCTTTCACGCCCGTGAGGGAAGCCAGGATTTTTCTGGCTGATCCGTACTCCCAATTGTGGCGACCCAGGTAACACGGGTCGTGATAGGTTACTGATATTTCCGGAAGATCATTCTCAAACGAGAGACTGCCGGTATGTGCCGCCAGGATCTGGGTGTAATGAAACACCTCATAAGTCCCACCCAGCTTCGGATATTCATTTTTCAGGGCATTGAAGCCGTGGGGAGAGAGGGTAATGATTTTTTTAACATTCAGCTCATTAAAATGTTTGATATTCTCTTCGGCCAGCAGGCGAAAGAGCTCGCTTTCTCCCATGGCATTGGTTTCATTACCATCAGACACTTCCTGGTCTCCCAGAATGCCGAAAGTCACACCCACGCGATTGAGAAGTGTGGCAACAGAACGGGCGATCTCCTGTCCCCGACTATCGAAGGCTCCTACGTCTCCGGGGAAAAATAAAAATTCCTGATCTGAAAAGGCTTCAATCCCGGTACCCACGGTCCAGGCGGTTCTTTTTTTCCTGGTAAAGCCATAGGGGTTGCCGTAATTTTGAAGTTTTGTCAGACAGTCCCGGACGGGCGGGGGGACCTTTCCTTCACACACCAGGGCCTCTTTGCCGGCAGTAAACGCCAGAAGCAGCTCATCTTTGATCTTGGTCAGTACGCATTGCTCCACACAGTTCCCACATGCGGTACAGGAAAACAGTATCTCCTGAAAACGCCGGGACGGCTCGATCTTCTCATCCAGCCAGGCCCGCAGGAGCCACATCCGGCCGCCCGGTGAATAGGTTTCAAACCTGAATGCCGCATAGGCCGAACAGTTGAAATCAATGTAATTACCCGGCAGTTTGCAATAGCCGCACCGGAAACACCTGTGCAGAATTTCTGCGTATTTCATCGGTCTTCCTCCCAGTTGCCGGGATTCATAACGTGGTTAGGGTCCAGAATCGATCGAACACGACCCATCAGGTCAACCATGTTGGGGTCCATTTTGCGGAGGATCTCTTTCTGAGCCGGTGCCTCCGCTTTCCAGGGTATGCCCCCAAGGTCCAATACCTTTTTATTGGTTTCTTCGAGGGCGCTCTGAGCACGAGCTACGTCATCAGGGTCTGCCCGGTTGAACGCATAGGCATAGAAAAACATCATACTGTGATTGATGCCGATGATCCGGCACCCCATGGAGTAGCTCACACCTAATCTGTCTGCGATGTCAAGGCCCAGGTCATAGGCTTTGGGAAACAGTTCCACCGGCATGATAGCGCCCACATATTCGAATCCACCCCCTTTGCGAACATCCGCAAACAGGGAAAGCTGTCTGGCAGGAACTTCCAGAAATCTTTGTTTCATCATGCTCGGCAGGGGCAGGAATCCGCCTGTTTTCGCATCGATATAGCTTTCCACCGCAGACCGGATAAGATTTCGCTTCCAGATCAGCTCCTTTTTTGTTTTCGCACCGTAATTGACATTACAGTGAAAAAAACCTGCTGCCCAGTCGGGTTTGGGTGTCATCCAGGTGGTAACATCTTCCGCCACTTGTGTTCCGGTTATCTGATAGAGGATATCCGGTATGATCGATGCATCCTCGCACACGAATACACTCACATCATTCAGGGGATAGTTCGGGTAGAGTTTTATGGAAAGTTTGGTGATGACACCGGTGGTTCCGGCCCACCCCAGAAAAAGACCAGACAGGTCGGGCAAAGGGGCCCTTGCAAACCAGTATGGAGATGTTGCACAGGACCCGATTCGGACGACCTCTCCGGTGGGCAGGACCACCTCCAGCCCGTTCAGCATGTCGGAATGAAATCCGCCTGCATGTGACATGTGCCCTGATCCGTGTATGCAAACGTTTCCGGCAACCGTGGCCGCAGGCGGGGCATCCGGGGCGGAGTGTTTGAGGTTTGGAAAGTGTTTCCGAAGATAGGCCTGGAGCATGCCCTGGGAAGTGCCGGCCTCCACCAGTGCGTACCGACTCAATTCGTTAATTTCAAGAACCCGGTTCATCCTTTTCATGTCCATGACGATGCCGCCTTTCAAGGCCCGGGACAACCCGGAAAGCACCAGGCCCGCTCCCAGCGGGACCAGCGGCACACGATACGTATTGGCTGCCTGTACAATCTTTTGAACCTCGTCGGTGCTCCCCGGCATGACCACAATATCCGGTTCGCACGCCGGCATGGTTCCAGGATCCATGGAATAGATATACTTTTCCTCCTGAGCGTCGGAGACAAAACCGGGGCCGACAATTTCCAGTAGAATATCGTAGATCTGTTTCATAAACTTATCCTTTCGGTACATTCCCTTCCAGTGCGTGCTGACAAAGGTCGCTCAGGTGAATCGGAAACATCCCCTTTTCTGCGGCGGGCTCAGCCAGTGTCACCATACAAACCGGGCAGTTGAAAACACAATATGCCGCCCCGGTGTCTTTCATATCATCCAGATTGCGGTTTTGAATGTCGTCGGCCATTTCTTCCCGCTGATGTGCCCTCAAGATCTGTCCACAGCAGAGTGCATTTTCCCTGTCATACTTTCGTTCCACGCGTTCCGCCCCAATTTTTGTAAAAATATCGTCGACCCAATGCTGGGTTTCCGGAATCAATCGGTTGGAACAGGGGCGTTGATAGGCCACCCTGGCATTGATGGGTTTGATGGTGTCTTTCAGTGCATCGAGTCGACCGGAAATGTACTCGAAGACATGAATCGGTTTAAACGGCACCTGGATATTGAATGCCGGTGCCAGGTGGCTGAAGGTCGCGTAGCACTCATCGTGAAAACAGATCAGTTCATCGACATTGCTGTCTTTTAAGTAATAATGCCAGATATTCTCGATGACTCTTGGAAGTTGTTCTCGAATAACGGAATTCCGGGCAAAGTGAAGCCACATGATATTGCAGAATATATCGCTCCCCACAATGATGGAAGGATTTTCGTAGAGTGGTTCACGTATGCTTCCTGTCAACATGGGAAAGTAGCACATGTCGATTACCGGCGCACTTACCTTCATGGGTGTGATGGTGCCTTTGGGTTTCATCATAAGAATCTGCTGCCGGGTGATTGGCGCAGGTGAGGGAAGAATGCCTTTCTCCTCTTGACGTTCGACGATCACATAGAAAGGGTGGTTGCCGTTGGGGCAGTATTCCTCGCAGGAGTAGCAGGTAGCACATTCGGTCAGGACCCTGGAGTGCTCCCCGGTGTTGATTTTGGTCTTCTCACGCTTGGCCTCTGCCAGATCGAAAGTCATGTACTGACACCTCATCAGGCAGTCACAGGTATCGCAGGACTCGCAGATGGCGGGATCGAAATCTAAAGATAAAGATGCGTTCACGCTGGTCTCCTTTGGCGGTGTTCCTTATTGCTTTCCTGGTTGAGCGTTTCAAGATTTATGAAGGGAGATATATTTTCATCATAGACTCAAATGATTTGCAACAAAAAGCAGGAATGGTGTACCAGTATACGGACATTATCTATTTGCGGAACGTGCCTGCTTTCGTCTGGGTTGATATTTTCGCCTGGTGTTGGAAGCGGGTCTTTTTGCAGGGCGGGGTTTGTATTTTTTCTTTGCATGAACCGGCACAGGTTTTATTAGCCATTCATCTTCCGGCTGGATACAGTTCAACTTGCGGCCCATGAACTCCTCGATGGGGGGGAGGTAGAAGGCGTCTTCCTCATCGGCAAAACTGACAGAGGTACCTGCCGAACCGGCACGACCGGTACGCCCGATACGGTGCACGTAATCTTCCGGGTCACGCGGCAATGTGTAGTTGATGACATGGTCCATGCCTTCGATATGAATGCCGCGCCCGGCCACATCGGTTGCGACCAGCGCCCGTACCTTTTTGTTCTTGAAATCATTCAGACGACGAATTCTCTTGTTCTGGGGAACATCACCGGAAAGTTCGGCGCAGTTGATCCCGTAGCGGGTCAACATTTCCGCCAGTCGTCTGACTTCATCACGCCTGTTGCAAAAAATAAGCACCCGGTCCAGGTTCTGTTTTGAAATAATGTTGAACAGCAGCGCAAACTTTTCACTGAGCGTCACCAGGTAAACGATCTGGTCCACTGTATCCACCGCAATCTGTTCCGGTTCAATTTCAATGGTTACAGGGTCACGTGTCCATTGTTCGGCCAGACGGGTAACCTCCCTGGTCAGGGTTGCGCTGAAAAGCAGTGTCTGGCGCTTATCTTTTTTAGGTGTGCTGTAAATGATTTTACGGACGTCCGGAATAAATCCCATATCGAGCATCCGGTCGGCCTCGTCAATTATCATTACCTCAACCTTTTTCAGGTTAAGGTCACCTCGCCGCTGAAAATCGAGCAGCCTTCCCGGTGTGGCCACGATGATGTCCACTGCTGCATTGGTCAGCTGCCTTTTCTGCTTTTCGTAATCCATGCCCCCGAATACAGAAACGATGTTCAGGGTGCAATACTTGGCGAGCTGACGCGCTTCCTCAGAGATCTGGAGTACCAATTCTCGTGTGGGAGCTATAACCAGGACTCTGGGGGTGCCCGGTTTTCGTTTACCCTGGATGGGGTTGTTCAACATCCGGGTGATAACGGTGATCAAAAAGGCAGCTGTCTTGCCCGTACCTGTCTGAGCCCGACCGGTGGCATCCTTTCCGGACAGGGTACTGGGGAGAATTTCAGTCTGTATAGGCGTGCAGTACTTGAAGCCAAGATCGAAGATGGCGTGGAGCAGGGGTGTGGGCAGATTGAAATCATGAAACCGGGTCTCGCCTTCAACCGGGTTAACCTTGAATTTGGATATATCCCATTTTTCCACCAAAGAGGAGCCGGGTGCTCTATCTTTGGTGCTCTTGGTCGGGCGGTTTGGTCTTCCTTTTTTCCGAGGGGGTCGTCTTTGTTGGGAACGACTTTTCTGTTCAGATTTTAACGGCCCGGACTTGGATTCGGTAGTGGAACTTTTTCTTTGTGGTGATTTTTTTGAGGGACCGATTTTGCCCTCTGTTGGTGTTTTGGATTTTTTTCTAAATTTATTCAGCACCTTTTGTAAAATACTTTGCATTAACCCTTCTTTAAAAAGCCTGCAGCTTTCCTTGCCTTGACAGCCCCCGCTGAAAAGAAGGGACGTTTCCGTTAACACGGTTTCATTTAAATTATTAACCCGGCAACTAAATAGCCAAACTCCGTCATGCCGGACTTGATCCGGCATCCAGTGTTTTTTCTGGATTCCCGCCTTCGCGGGAATGACAACCTTGAGGTATTTAATTGCCGGAGTAATATGTAGATTACCACAACTTTACTAAAAGTGATAATATAGCTTTCTTAACATATGTTTACGAACTAACCAACACTATCAGTGATACCTGGTGATATTCACATTGGAGCTTTGCACCCACTGATTAAATTTTTGCCGTAGCCATATTTTGAACCGCAGCCTTGTTGCAGGCAAAAGCAGCAGAAGACCTGATATATCGGTTAATAACCCCGGTGTCAGCAAAACAATACCGGCTATGAAAATAATCAGCGCGTCGAGCATCTCTTCTGCAGGGGGTTCACCACGTTGAAGACGTGTTTTTACCCTGAACATCGCCTCTAACCCCTGAAGCCGGGCAAGGTATGCACCCGCAGCACCGGTAAGGATCACAAGCAGCAATGTATAGAAAGGCCCGATTGTGGCTCCGAGTTTGATCAGGAGATACAATTCGATCACCGGTATCAAGGTAAATGCAAGAAACAGTTTTAATAGCATGTTTTTCCTTCCCAAAGATCCATAGAAGATGGTTATGCTACCCGCAGGTGTCAAGACAAATATAGGGGACGCCCCTTAAATTATAAGTTTCTATCCTATCTGATATGTGGTACAGTCATTCTATGCCACGTGCTGCCCGTATCGATGCTCCTGGAGCCCTTCATCATATTATTGTAAGAGGCATCGAGAAAAGAAAAATATTTAATGACGATATCGACAGGATTAATTTTCTGGATCGACTGGGTAAGGTGCTTTCAGAAACCGAAACAAAATGTTTTGCATGGGCTCTGATTCCCAATCACTTTCACCTTTTATTGCGCACAGGAGATTGTCCGCTGTCCACGGTTATGCGTAGGCTTTTAACCGGGCATGCTATCAATTTCAACGGTCGACATCATCGAATCGGTCACCTTTTTCAGAACCGCTACAAATCTATTCTCTGCCAAGAGGATACCTATTTATTGGAACTTGTCCGGTATCTTCACCTCAATCCGATTCGGGCCAAGCTGGTTACAGATATTCAGGAACTGGACAAATACCCTTTTTGCGGACACGCCGTTATCATGGGGAAAAAGAAAAGAGTGTGGCAAGATGACGCCTATGTGCTGCTACTGTTCGGAGAAAATAGATTAACTGCGCGCCGCCGTTACAAAAGATTTGTTGAGAATGGCCGCAAGCAGGGCAGACGTCCCGAACTTACAGGAGGAGGACTTATCCGAAGCAATGGTGGCTGGTCAGCGATCAAGTCTCTTCGTCGGGCAAATCTTCATTTGAAAAGCGATGAACGTGTGCTGGGTGATTCTGATTTTGTTGAGAGGGTTTTAAGTGCTGCCGATGAGTCTCTTGAAAGAAAATACCTTTTAAAGTCACAGGGTTTTGATACAAAAAAACTCGCTGATAGAGTGGCAGGAATTTTTGCCATCGCCCCAGAAGAAATATTTCAACCTGGAAAACAACCGATGAAGGTCAAAGCAAGAAGTCTTTTCTGTTACTGGGCGGTTAGAGAGTTAGGGGTTACAATGGCTGATCTGGCTCCAAGACTCAATATTTCACAGCCTGCTGTCAGTTTGAGCGTTCGTCGGGGAGAGCAAATAGCAGCAGAAAATGGATATTTACTGATAGATGGATAGAAACTTATAATTTAAGGGGCGTCCCCTATATTTTGGAAGGCAACGTGGACCGGTGATAAACAGGCTCAAGGGAGATTTGATCAGAAGCAGCGCAATTGGCAGGGTATCGAATTGTTTTGTTGAATCTTATGGGCATCTGGATCCCAAAATGGGGGTCACGCGACCTGAAGGATCACCGGCAAACAAGATCTTGCGTGATTTTACAGTTAAACGAATGCAGGCCGCCGGGCTTTTGGTCCGGATAGATTGCGTTGGCAATATTTTTGGAAGAAAGGACGGTTCCTGGAACCATGAAAAAGCCGTTATGATCGGCTCCCATCTGGACAGTGTGATGAATGGCGGCCATCTGGACGGTGCTCTGGGTGTTTTTACCGGGATTGAAGCTGTACGGCGATTGCGCGATGAAGATTTTCAAAACCAGCGTCCCATTGAAGTGGCAGCCTTTACCGGCGAGGAAGGGTCGGCTTTTGTGGTTGGCGCCATGCTGGGGAGTGCGGTCTTAACCGGAAAGATGAGCGTGGACGAGGCCCTTTCAACAAAAAATACCGATGGCCGGACCCTTGATTATGTTCTCAAAGAAATTGGTTATAAAGGTGATTTTGAATATTGTGCAGACGATGTCGACACTTTTATGGAACTACATATTGAGCAGGGCCCGGTTCTGGACACCGATGATATGTCTGTGGGCATCGTGGAGCATATCACCGGCATTACCTGGTTAAAATCCATTATCACAGGTATTGGCAACCATGCCGGTACAACACCCATGAATATGCGGCAGGATGCCCTGGTGGCGGCGGCAGATGCAGTCAGGTTCCTGTACAGGAGAGCTCAGGAAATGGCAATATCACTGAATTCATCCATTGTCGGCACCACCGGTCATCTGAACGTTATCCCGAATAACATGAACGTTATTCCGGGAATGGTGGAACTGGGATTTGATATAAGGGACTCTTCACTTGATAACATGCAGCAGTTAACAGATGAAATCATATCTTTTTTAAACGGTTTGAAACGTGAGAATGGCATTGATGTACAAGTGGAATCTCCGGATATGCAAGCCCCTGTAAAACTGTCGGAAGAGGTCATTAGTACAATTGAAAAATCAGCTGTTCAGGCGGGTGTTAGGTTCAGGAAAATGGCCAGTGGTGCGATGCATGATGCCCGTAACATGACCTCAATCGCCAGAACCGGAATGATATTCGTGCCAAGCGTCAATGGCATCAGTCACTCACCCATGGAATGGACCGAGTGGGATGACATTGAAAAAGGAGTGTCTGTCTTGACCGGCGCGCTCAAAGCTTTGTCAGCATGTTACT
>QMMS01000137.1 GCA_003647375.1 Deltaproteobacteria bacterium | reverse complement strand
TTCCGGATATCCGGTGCAGGCAAAAAATTTACCAAATCGACCTGGCTTGATGACCATGGGCTTGCCGCATTTTTCGCACACCCTGTCGGAAGCTTCATCTGCCTCAAGTTCCACAGGATGAATGTTTCCCTTTTCATCCCGGGTATAGTCACGGGAATAGGTGCACTCGGGATAACCGCTGCAGGCCAGGAAATGTCCATTTCGACCCACCTTGATTCGCAGTTCATTTTGACACTGGGGACAGGTGAGATCCGTTGAAAAACCAACGCCCTTCAAGCTCGGCATCCCCTCTTTAGCAGCTTCAATTTCCTGGTTAAAATGGGAATAAAAGCGTTCGAGAATATCCTCGAGAACCAACTCCGATGCTTCGATTTGATCAAGGTAGGTTTCCATTCTGGCTGTAAAAGTAACATTAAAAATATCGTCAAAACTCCCAACCAGGAGGTCGTTGACAATCATTCCGAGTTCGCTCGGTTTAAAATAACCCTTCACCAGGTCAACGTATTTTTTTACGCGAATGGTTGAAAGTATCGCAGCGTAAGTACTTGGCCTGCCGATGCCGTTTTCTTCAAGCTCTTTTACCAGAGAAGCCTCGGAAAATCTTGGTGGCGGCATGGTGAAGTGCTGTTTGGGATTCAGTTGTTCGAGGTGCAGCACCATACCCTTTGATAGTGCCGGCAATTGGCCTTTTTTCTTTTCATTTTCGGTTTTGATTGCATCGTCCACCGAGATGTAAACCGCCATAAAACCGGGGAATGATATTTTCGAACCGGCTGTTGTGAATAGATAGGCACCTGCTCTGATACCGATGGACAGCGTGTCAATAAGCGCCGGTTTCATCTGGGAGGCAACAAAGCGATTCCATATGAGACGATAGAGCGCATACTGATCTCTTGACAGAAAAGATTTCAGTTTGTCAGGTGTATGAGATACAGCTGTCGGTCTGATGGCCTCGTGTGCATCCTGGGCTTTTTTCCGGTTTTTAAAGAACCGGGGTTTTTCCATGCTGTATTCCGCGCCATAGGTTTCCCGAATAAAAGCCAGTGCTTCTTCAGCCGCCTCGTTGGCTATTCGTGTGGAATCCGTACGCATGTATGTGATGAGCCCCACTTGTTCACCACCTTCGATCTCGATACCTTCGTAAAGCTGTTGCGCCAGCATCATGGTCTTCTTGGCGGAAAATCTGAGTTTCCGGATCGATTCCTGTTGCAGTTTGCTCGTGATGAAAGGTGGCAAGGGATTTCGTTTTTTGGTCTTGTTGGAAACGGACTCCACCAGAAACGGCGTCTCTTTCAGCGCTTCCAATATAGTGGATGCTTCCTCTTCATTTCCTATCTTGATTTTCTGTTTGTCCAATTTGGTCAGTTTGGCTTCGAAAGGCGGGGGGGTATCTCCTTTCAGGTGAGCGGTAATCGACCAGTACTCCTCGGGTTCAAAGATCTGAATCTGCCTTTCCCTTTCACAGATAATTCGAACAGCTACCGATTGGACCCGTCCGGCACTCAAGCCGCCCTTGACCTTCCGCCACAAAAGAGGAGAAATCTGGTACCCCACCAGGCGGTCCAGAATCCGTCGTGCTTTTTGTGCTTCGTATTTGTTTTTATTGAGTTTTTCCGGTTTTTGAATCGATTCAAGGATGGCATTGCGGGTTAATTCGTGAAACAAAACCCGGTGAAATATTCTGCCCTTTCTTTTCAGCACTTCTGACGCGTGGAAGGCGATAGCTTCGCCTTCCCTGTCCGGGTCGGGCGCCAGGTAGACCTCATTGGTGTCACCAGCCGCTTTTTTCAGAGCTGTGGTAACTTTTTGCTTGCCGGGTATGAGTCGATATTGGGGTTTGAATCCATGGTCGATATCTATTCCCAACTCTTTTACGGGTAGATCCTTTATGTGTCCGACGGTTGCGGCAACATTGTAACCTTTCCCCAGGTATTTTTTGATGGTCTTGACTTTTGTCGGCGATTCTACGACAACTAGTGGTTTTGAACTCAAGGGGTTCCTCATTTTATTTGTGGTTAATTTTTTATATAAAATAGCTTGCCCGGGTCCTGATGTACGATACCTTTCAATTCAAGGCACAAAAGGGTGCTGGACAGATCCGAAGGCGCCATGCCCAGTTTTCGGATCAGATCGTCAATGTGAAGCGGGTAATGTTCCAATGCATGCAACACGGATGTTTCCAAGGGCGAAAGGGATGGTTCGGGTGCTGTATTCACATCCATAACATTGCTGTTTTCTATCACTGAAGGGTCCATCCAGTATGATATTTCATCCATGATATCACCGGCCTGCTCTACCAGCTTGGCCCCCTGTTTTATGAGTGTGTGGGTTCCGGTGCTTTTGAAGGAATTGATACTTCCGGGCACAGCAAACACCTCCCTGTTTTGTTCTGCGGCCAACCGGGCGGTGATCAGCGATCCACTGCGTAATGTCGCTTCCACAATGACGGTTCCCAGCGACAGGCCGCTGATGATCCTGTTGCGCATGGGGAAGTGGTGGGCTTCCGGCTCAGCATTAAGCGGAAATTCCGAAATCACCGCACCGGTTTCAGCAATACGGTGAAAGAGTGTTTCATTTTCTCTCGGGTAAATCCTTTCGAGCCCGCTTCCCAAGACGGCGATGGTCTTGCCGTGGGACATCAAGGCACCCTCATGGGCAGCGGTGTCAATGCCGCGGGCCATACCGCTTACAATGGTTATTCCAAGGGAAGCCAGGTCGCGGGCCAGGCGCTGGGTTGTGTCAAGTCCGTATTGTGTAGCATTTCGAGACCCCACGATGGATATGTTTTTCGGCGTTGCTGAAATGCAACCATAAACATACAAGCATGGGGGTGGATCCGGTATCTCAAGCAGGAGGGCAGGATAGTCGGTATCGGTGAGGGTCAGTATTTTGATACCTTTTTGTTGTACCTTTTCAAGTTCTTTTTTGACGGATTCAGGTAAAGTGTGCCGTTTGATAGCGGTGATAAGCCGGTCCGACAGTCCCTCCACCCGCAGCAAGTCCTTACGCGGTGCATGGATGGCGTTTTCAGGGGAGTGAAAAACATCCATGAGCCGCTTGTAAAGCAGGTTGCCGACACCCGGTGTACTTTTCAATCGAAACAATGGGAATAGATTTTCCATAAGCCGGGCGCTCCTCTTGACGTGATGTCACCGATACGCTCATCACATGGAGATGCTACGTTCGTTGACGTTTTTGCCAGGCTAGGAGAATCGGGCTGGCGACAAATATGGAGGAATATGTACCGACCAATACGCCAACAATCATGGCAAAGGCAAAATCATGAATGATACCGCCTCCGAAAATGAATAAAGTGATCAGAACCAAGAGCGTTGTCGCTGATGTTAGAATGGTTCTGCCAAGCGTCTCATTGATACTTTTATTCAATATAAAACCGAGTCTTTTTTTATGATGTTTTCGAAGGTTTTCCCGTATCCTGTCAAATACGATAATGGTGTCGTTGAGAGAATATCCAATAATTGTCAGCAGTGCTGCGATAATGGGCAGGGTAAACTCTTTACCGAATATGGAAAATAAACCAATGGTAATCGTAACGTCGTGGATCAGCGCCACTACAGCCCCCATGGCATATTTCAGTTCCAGAAACCAGAATAGAACCAGGGTGACCAGCAACGCCCCAGTCATGAGGACGGGTATGCTGACCGCGAACAGTTGCAGGATATAGACGGCAAACATAAGCGCACCTGCCATGACGCCGCTGAGCATCCACTTGAGTTCGAATCTGCCCGAAATATAAATGGTGATAAAGAGAAGCGCAAAAAACATGGCCAACAGGGCTTTCTCTCTTAGATCTTTTCCAACCTGGGGTCCCACCATCTCAACACGGCGAATTTCAACCTTGCCGCCTGTTGCTGATTCAAGAACCTCTTCTATTTTAAGGGACACATCCTCTGATATGGACGCAGAGCCCTTTGCCCTGACAAGAAATTCATAGTCCGTTACATTCCCGAACTCCTGGACAGAAGATATGCCGATGTCCAGGGTGCCGAGTCCGGTCTTAATGTCTGCTATCTGGGTTGGTGCATCAAATTTTATCTGGATGAGCGTCCCGCCGGCGAAGTCGATGCCGTATTTGGGGCCGTGATGTATGATCAGCGAGATGATCGTTATCAGGATCATCACCGCAGATACGACAAAGGCGATATATCTTTTTGCGATAAAGTTGATATTGATATCCGGTTTTACGAACTGCATAGTTGCATCCTTATATTAGCGTTAACGTCACTTTTCCCCAATACAGCAACGACAGGGGTTAGATGAATCTGAAAACAAGGCATTAAATGCTGACGCTTTTTATTTTTCGGTTGATCAGCAGGTAGTCAAAAATAAGCCGCGATAAAACAAGTGCTGTAAACAGACTTGCCAGTACTCCCAGGCTTAGCGTTACGGCAAACCCTTTTACCGGTCCTGTACCGAATTGAAAGAGTACAAGTGCTGCGATCAGAGTCGTCACATTGGCATCCAGAATGGTGAGAGTGGCTCTACTGTAACCGGCGTCAACGGCAGCCCGGGGCGTTTTGCCCAGATTCATCTCTTCGCGGATACGTTCAAATATCAACACGTTTGCATCAACGGCCATGCCGATGGTAAGAATAATACCGGCGATGCCGGGCAGCGTCAGGGTTGCCTGAAAAGCAGCCAGGCCACCCGCGATGATAACGATGTTGAGCATCAGCGCCAGATCGGCGATAATACCCGATCCTTTATAGTAAATGATCATGAACAGCATGACCAGTATGCCGCCGACACACATGGACATCAGACCCTTGCGTATGGAGTCGGCACCCAGAGAAGGACCCACTGTTCTTTCTTCAAGGATATTTACAGGCGCCGGAAGCGCGCCGGCCCGCAGGGCAATGGCAAGGTCATGGGCCTGTTCCGCAGTGAACTGCCCGGTAATCCGGGCGGATCCACCTGAAATTTTTTCCTGGATGACCGGAGCAGAATATACCTTGTCATCAAGAACGATGGCCAGTCGCTTTTTGACGTTCTGCTCTGTGATACTTTCAAATATCCTGCCACCTTTCTTGTCGAACTCGATGGATACATAGGGGTCATTGTACTGTGAGTCGATTTGAACGCGTGCGTCTACCAGTTGAGCACCGGTCAGCAGGGTCCGTTTTTTCACAAGGTAAGGCGTTTTGGTGGTACGGTTGGTGGTAGGGTCCTGGTTATCCTCGTAGAGAATCTCACTTTCAGGCGGTACATTGCCTTGCAGAGCGGCCCCGATATCATTGGTTTCATCGAGAAGTTTGAACTCCAGGAGTGCGGTTCTTCCGATCAGATTCTTGGCCCGCTTGGTGTCTTTGATACCCGGCAGCTGGATGAGGATTCGGTTCTTACCCTGGTTACGGATGTCCGGTTCACTTACACCGAACTGATCAATCCTGTTGCGAATAGTCTCCAGGGCCTGATCCGTAGCAAGTTTTTTTATCTGTTCTGCTTCCTGGTCGGGCAGGTCTATGACCACTGTGAGCGTCTCGTCGGATTCCGATTCGGAAAGAATGCGCATTTCCTTGAAATCAGTATCCAGGGTTTTGTAAAATTGATCGATAGATGCTTTCCCCACGATACGAGTGGAGATCTGTGTTCCATGAACACGATCCAACGCCAGGACCCTCACACGCTCCTTGCGAAGACGGGATCGAAGTTCCTGGGCAATCCGCTCAATGGCGTCCTCCACAGCCTTGTTGGTATCGACTTCCAGTACCAGATGCATGCCCCCTTGAAGGTCCAGTCCAAGGTTTATCTTTTTATGGGGCCACACTCCCGGCCACACCGATGGCAAGACATATACGATTGCCGTCAGAATAACGATGAGAACAGCAACGGGTCTCCATGAGAGTTTTTTCAAATCTGTTTCCTTTCACCTTGTAATTTAAAATACAAGATTCCCGGCCGGTAATAGCAGGGAATCTTTATCTGCGCCATCCTTAATATATACAGACAAATTAGTCCGGTGTCACCGGAGTGCCCGGTCTGATCATACAGCTGGTGCAGTATGGTGCGACCGGAACACTATTTTGATTTGCCTGGATCCGTTTTGCCTTTGTCTTTTGCTTGGGGCTGGGGTTGTGCTGAGGGCTGGTTCAGCGTACCCACATTTCCCCGGGCTACCTTGACACGCACCTTGTCGGCGATTTCTACCGTCAGTGTCGCGTCTGACAGACCGGTAATTCGTCCATGCAGGCCGCCACTGGTGATGATACGATCGCCTTTTTTTAAACTGGATACCATTTGGCGGTGTTCTTTGGTTTTTTTCTGTTGCGGACGAATTAAAAGAAAATAAAAGATGACAAACATCAATATCAGCGGAATGAATGTTGAAAATCCACCGCCACCCTCTCCACCGGCTCCACCCGCTCCCATTGCATAGGCTATGTTTTCTGTTAAAAAGAACAAATTAACCTCCCTTTATTGTTTTCGATTGTATTCCCAGTTGAATTCAACAGACCCAATAACACTTGTCATGACCAGAGTAACTGTATCATATGGGTCATCCATGAGTTGACTGCCAGTTTTCGGGTTAAACATTGGAAATCTGACATGGTATATCGATTTCCAGGTTGTAATGTAAGGGTAAAAATAATCCGTTATTGGATCTTTTCTTTTTAGTTTGCGGATTTCCAGAGGTCGGATCTGCTCACCATTGTCTCGCGTGATGTAGATTTTCCACATGGACGTTTCTTTTGAGAAATCATCCCAATGTTTTTCGGGAACATACGCAGCGAACACAAAGTCGTTGTAGTCGACTGCTTCTTTCTGCTGATCCGCCACCAACGTATCGTATTCCGAACCCTCTAATTTGTAAAGCCGCGCATATTCTGCCGAATATGCTTGCCTAAACGCAGCGGATTTAAAGGTTGCCTTTGAAATCAACCTTGTCGATAGTCCATCGTAGATGCGGCCTTCCTGCGTCCAGGCTTCGAGTACATCCCAATAAACCGATTCTTTTACCGATACAGGCGGCTGCCCTGCGGTTTCCTGATTTTTTATCCCGGTGCAGCCGGAGGCGATCAAGACTCCTGTCAATATTATGGTTGCTAAGACACTGTATCGCATTAGTTGAATACCCGATTGAAAATGGCGCTGATATACTTTAAATGATAGCCAACGTCAAATATTTCTTTAATTTTTTCTTCACCCAGGTGTTCTCGTATGCTGGATTCTTCCAGAACCAGGTCCTTGAATGATCCTTTTCCCTGCCACACAAGCATGGCCTGTTCTTGAACGAGCTTGTAGGCGTCCTCACGGGTGACACCCGCTTCTGCAAGGGCGACAAGAACCTGTTGTGAAAAAATAAGTCCCTTGAGTTTGTCCAGGTTTGCGCGCATGTTTTTTGGGTAAACCAGAAGTTTATTCAATATGTTGGTCATGCGGTGCAGCATGTAATCCATCAGGATGGTGCTGTCGGGGCCGATAACGCGCTCAACCGATGAGTGACTGATATCACGTTCATGCCACAAAGGGATGTTTTCAAATGCCGAGATGGCATTGTTCCGTACAATTCTCGCGAGGCCGCAGAGATTTTCCGACCCGATGGGATTTCTTTTGTGCGGCATGGCCGATGACCCTTTTTGTCCCTTGGAAAAGTATTCCTCCGCTTCCAGGACTTCTGTTCGTTGCAGGTGTCGAATTTCCAGGGCCATTTTTTCGATGGTGGAAGCCATGATTGCCAGCACACTAAAAAACTCAGCATGGCGGTCCCGCTGGACGATCTGTGTGGATGCCGGTGCCGGTTTCAAGCCCATCTTTTTACACACGTAGGATTCCACCAGTGGCGGTGTGTTGGCAAACGTGCCCACGGCTCCGGATATTTTCCCGCAACTGATGGCGTCGATGGCATGCTCGAGCCGTTCTTTATTGCGCCTCATTTCGTCATGCCAGATGGCCAGTTTAAGACCGAAGGTAATCGGTTCCGCATGAATACCGTGGGAACGACCAATCATGGCAGTCTCTTTGTATTTAAAGGCTTTCTTTTTTATGACCGACATGAGTTTGTCGACATCTTCCAATATCATGAGGCCGGCTTTTCGCAGCAGATAGGCCAGACTGGTATCGAGTACGTCCGATGAAGTCAGTCCCATGTGAATGTAGCGGGAATCCGGTCCCACGTGTTCGGCAACGCTGGTGAGGAAGGCGATGACGTCATGTTTGGTCTCGGCTTCGATTTCCTCGATCCTTTCTACGGAAAAGTTTGCTTTACGCTTAATGATCGCAAGCGACTTTTTAGGAATTCTGCCGATGGTTGCCAGCGCTTCACAAGCATGGATTTCCACCTTGAGCCATGTTTGATACTTGATTTGATCTGTCCAGAGATCTCCCATTTCTTTACGTGTGTAGCGATCGATCATAGGTTCGTTCCTTAAATTAAGGTTTACAATAATCCTTATTTCTGGATCTTCTCCCAATTGGTTGGGAGAAAGGGTCCAAGGGTTCCAGGATTCAAGGATTCAAGTGTTTGGTTTCCAGGCATTTGATCAGTGCTTTGAGCATTCGCTCAACATCCCCGATATCCTTTTTTTAGTCCTGAAGCCTCTCTTTACGTTTAACTATTTATAATCTTTGGGCATTGAGCGCTGATGCTTCACTTCGTGCCACTTGAATCCTGGACCCCTCAAATTGGATCAACTCTTTTGGAGATGATCCCTATTTTTTTCAAAATTGCTCTCGCCGGGGTGCATCTGGGCATCTCCGACAATACGTATTGAAAGTTGCCGCCGTGCTTCCAGATCGAGTATTTCCTTACGTTTGTTGTTGAGGACATAATCGGCCACATCAACCGGCAGGATACATGTGACACTTTTGATGGCCGGTTTGAGGGTCTCAATCTGCAACTTTCTTAAAAAACGCACGCCAAGGGTTTCTTTGGATGCCACGAGTCCTTTACCTTGACAGTGATTGCAGGTCACATAACTTCCATACTCGATGGAAGGCTGGATTCGCTGCCTGGACATCTCGAGAAGTCCGAATTTTGAAATTCGGCCCAGATTGGCCTTGGCTTTGCCCGTCTTGACATGAAGTCTCAATGTCCGTTCCACTTGAGCCCGATTCTTCGTATTTTTCATGTCAATAAAATCGATGACCACCAGACCCCCGAGGTCTCTGAGCTTGAGTTGTCTGGCAATTTCTTCCGCAGCTTCGACATTGGTCGTCAAGGCTGTCTTCTCAACGGTTTTCTGATGAGTTGCCTTACCGGAATTGACATCAATGGCAACCAGGGCTTCTGTCTGGTCAATAACTATCGATCCGCCGGATTTGAGGTTGACCCTGTTTTCGAAGATCGACGCAATCTGGTCCTCCAGTTGAAATTTTGAAAAAATGGGGGATGCGCCTTTGTGCAGTTTAACGATATTGAGATGACGCCGGGAAATGATCTGGACAAAGCTTTTTACTTCATTGAATACTTCTTCATCGTCTATGAGTATTTCCTTTACCTCTGGTGTAAAGTGATCCCGGATAGATCTGACGGCAAGATTTCGTTCTTTGTAAAGCAGGGCGGGAGAAGTTGCCTTCATTCCCTTGTTCATGATGTTTTTCCAGAGCCGCAATAGATATCGCAGGTCTTTGGAAGCCAGGGTTTTGGTGCAATTCTCGCCTGCCGTGCGGATAATAATACCGAAGCCTTCCGGGACTTTGAGATGCTCAATAATCCCCTTGAGGCGCTGTCTTTCTGTCTCATCCTCTATTTTTCGGGAAATGCCCATCGTTTTAGAGCCCGGCATGAGGACAATATGTCTGCCGGGTAGCGATATGAAGGTGGAGAGCATTGCGCCCTTTTTCATCCTTGGGTCTTTGGTTACCTGCACCAGAATTTCCTGGCCGCGCTTGATAATATGTTTGATGGAGGAGGTCTCGCCGGAGGGCGTTTCCTGGAAATAGTCGCTGTGGATTTCCTGTTTCTGGAGAAAGCCGTTTCGTTCGGTGCCGTAGTCAACGAATGCTGCCTGAAGACTTGGTTCGATTCGGGTGATAATACCTTTATAGATATTGCCATGGGTAATTTCTCTGGCGGCACTTTCGATATGGAATTCTTCGAGTTTGTTATCGATAACTTTTGCGATTCTGATTTCTTCAGAATCGACAGCATTGATGAGGATTTTGCTGGTCATGACCTGTTGTCCTTCATTTCTTTAGACTCCAAAACACTAAACACCAAATACAAAACACTCTCGTAAAAAATAGTTTTTCTGACTTTTTGCGAGACCATCAAGTTTCCAAGGTGTGTATTATGGGATTGGTATGATCAAGTCAAACGATTTCTATCCCGAATGCCCTGTTGCGTGGACGTGCAAATTCTAACCTGAACTGAGCGATTTTTCCCGAAGAGATGTGCCGAGATCTTGATGGAGGAGGGTTCGCAAAAAATGTAGGCATACCAGTGGATCTGTCGAGGCTTTTTGCGAACCCATAATCCGCAAGAGATTGGTGCAGCTCGAGATAAAAATCGCTCAGTTCAGGTTTAACTGTTACACGATTTTATTCCGGTATTAAAAACCTGGTCCTTTGGGCGAGGTCAGAGATATTTGGCTATGCCGGAATGAGTCCGATGAAAGAATACAAGGGTCAGAATACAGAGTACAGAATCTTTAAAATGCTGATTTTATAAAGATGAACGTCCAACATCGAACATCGAACGACCAATGTCGAATGAAAACAAAAAACCAATACCGAATAATTCTGTTTCTTCATCTTTTCAAATTCAAAATTCGATGTTGGACGTTCGATGTTCGATGTTCATTT
>QMMS01000136.1 GCA_003647375.1 Deltaproteobacteria bacterium | reverse complement strand
CGAATGATCAAAACAAGACCTTGGAGATACAAGTTCAAGCTATTACTCCGGCAGTTAAATACCTCAAGGTTGTCATTCCTGCGTAGGCAGGAATCCAGAAAAACACTGGATGCCCCCGGCTAACTACTTGCCGGGGCAGGCTTATCAAGTCCGGCATGACGGGGGTTGGCTATTTAGTCGCTAGGTTAATGCAAGGGCTTTTGGCCTTTCTTTTTCAAGAGGTTTTCGTAGAGCTTTGTCAGTTTGACAAAGGTTTTATGACTGCCGCCCTGATCCGGATGAAATTTGAGGGCCTGCTTACGATATAGCCGGGTAAACGCGTCGCTGTCCATTTGACGCAGATTTTTCCATGTTGTTTCAAATAGCCGACTGGCTTCCGCTATGTTCAATCGGACTTTTTTGGGGGGCCGGTAGGTGCGATGACGATTCATAAATTCATGCAGGTATCGCGGCAAAGGGGAGACTCGCTGTACGGCATGATCGAAATAGAGAATGACGTATCGGCGGAGATATGCCTGCAATCCATCGGTTCCAGGCATACCGGCCCAGAATGTATCGTCCTTGTTCAAGGTACAGACAGACTCGATAAACAGGGTGTCCACCCTCTCCTGTTGAGGGCTGCCGTCGATCTGATCCGGCCGGGAATATAAAAGGTACCGCTGAAAACCGAAGATGACTGAGAGGTAGCGGGTCAATTCACTCGGGCGGATGATGCGTTCTTCCCGCATGAAATACTGCTCGATTTCATCGCGGGATTTGGCGCTGAGCGCCCGGAAAAATTTGTCCGGCATCTGGTGAATATGCTGCTGATCCATAGATCCGAATCTTAGAAAATGGATTCGCCGCTTGTCAAACAGGTGAAAATCCTGAGCATCCTCATCCGACCCGGACACCCGTTTTTCGGTTTTTCGTTTAAATCCCTGGATGACCCGTTGGATTTCTGGATCCAGAAAGTTCCAGAATATTTCGTCGAGTTCATCCTGTGTTGGAGTCAACCCCTGTTCTCTGAGGGTTTCTTCCACAACTTCATCGAAGTAGTAACCTTTTCCTCCCGGATAGATGATGTACTGTGCGGGGTCGGTTCCCAGGTCGAATAAAACACGGCTCTTCAATTGCGAGCCCTCCTGGAAGGTTTCGCGAATGTAATAGTGTGTCTGCTGCTTAATCCGTTCTTGCGCAAGGTACATGGCGTTCTCAATCCGTTTTTTCACGGACACATGCACTGAATGAGTCTTTAACCCCTACCTTTTATGAAATCTGGCGAGTCGTGTTTTATGGGGGGATGTCCATTTGTTTTCATGTATACCGCTTTTCGATTAAAGCGGCAAGAACGAGTATTTTTCTCCCATACCTCTCGGCTGCGGGACTTAATCGGAACAGGGTGATCCAGGGGACATGGGGGGGCACCGACTTGTATTTCACTCCCGCCGGTATTAACTTACGCGGTAACTGTCGCTTTTTTATAAAGCCCCTCAGGAGATTTAGACATTATGAACATTCTGGAAGCCAGGCATCTGAACAAAACCTATGCGCTGGACAACCGCCGCATCACCGTGTTGAAAGATATTTCGCTGTCCATCTCTACGGGAGAGTTTGTGGTTATAACGGGAAGCAGTGGGAGCGGAAAAACCACGCTCTTGACGCTTCTCTCCGGACTGGACCAGCCATCTTCCGGTCAAGTCACCATCCAAGGGCAAGAGATCACGGGTGCAACCGAAGATGAACTGGCGCCCATTCGCAACCGCATGATCGGGTTTGTTTTTCAATCATTTCATCTGGTGCCTTCTATGACAGCCAAGGAAAATATCATGTTTCCGGCGGAAATCATGGGCAAAAAAGATGCGGAACAGACCGCCCGGAGGCTGCTGAAGCGGGTGGGACTGGCAGACAGGGCAGACAACATGCCGAGTCAGCTTTCAGGTGGAGAAAAACAGCGCGTATCGCTATGCAGGGCCATGGTCAATCATCCCAAACTGTTGTTTGCCGATGAGCCCACAGGAAATCTTGATTCGGAAAACGGCAGTGTTGTCCTCTCCCAGCTGATCGACCTGAAAATGGAACAGGGCGCAACCCTGGTTTTGGTCACCCATAATCCCGATATCGCCAAGGCTGCCGATCGTGTTCTGACCCTGGAGGATGGCAGGCTTTCCCAAAACATTTCCAGAATTCCAGGACAGGGACAATGATGATCCACCCGGGTTTCATCAGACGTGAGATCATACGGTCTTCGAAGCAGGCCATGGTTTTCATCCTTTGCGTGGGACTTTCCCTGGTCACCCTGACGGCATTTAGCGGTCTTTCGAAAAGTATCTATCAGTCTTTATTACACGATGCCAGAAAGCTGCATGCCGCCGATATCATTATCCAGAGCTACGAGACCCTATCGAACCCACTATCCCAGGCGATTTCAGAAAAAGTACAGGAGGGTAGTGCCGAGCTTGCCCGATATCATGAATTCTACAGTGTCATTCGAACGAACGATGATAGTACCTCTGTTCTCTCACTGCTGAAGGTCGTGGAAAAGGGATATCCCTTCTATGGCAATGTCGTACTGAAGTCCGGCAGGCCACTTCACGAGGTGCTGACATCCGGCCAAACCGTCGTGGCGCCGACGCTTCTGGATCGCCTGGGGCTGAAGATAGGCGATGCCATTCAGGTGGGCTATACCTCTTTGACTATCCAGGACGTGGTCTTGACTGAGCCGGACCGACCTGTCAGTATTTTTTCTTTTGGGCCGCGCGTCTTTATTGCTGCTGAAGATCTCGATACACTGGGTTTAGTCCAAACGGGCAGTCGTATACGGCAAGTCCATCTGCTGAAGGTCAACGATAGCGAACAGATCGATGCCTTGGCTTATGGACTCAGGCAGGTTGCCGATTTGGAAAGGGAGCAGGTCGATACCTTTCAAACGACCCGGTCGCGGATCAAGCGCTTTCACGAAAGATTTATTTTTTTCCTGAACCTGGTGGGCATTTTCATTTTGGTTGTTTCCGGGGTTGGTATCCAGAGCACCCTGACCGCCCTGTTGAATGAAAAACAGTATGCTATCGCCATTATGAAGGCTCTGGGTGCTACCAACCGCTATATTCTGGTTCATTATATGATGATCGTTATGCTCCTGGGAAGCATTGGCATGGGCGCGGGCATCCTGACCGGCGTTTTCATTCAATTTGGCCTGGTCAACCTCCTTTCTGCATTGCTACCACCGAACACACCCTTCTTGATTGCATGGTCAGGTTTGGCGGAAAGTGTGGTTCTGGGCATACTGGTGGTACTGATCTTTTCCTTCTTGCCTCTCTACCGGTTGAGGGGCATGCGTCCGGTCATGATTTTACGAAAAGATATCCCGGTGTTGACCCGGCACTGGCCTGTATTGGCATCCTACGGAGTTTTTGCCCTTTTTTTCTTCGGGCTGGTTTTTCGGCACATGCAGGATATCCGTTTCGGGCTTTATTTTGTGGCCGGTGTGTGTGGACTCATTTTGATAACAATGGCCATTACCTATGGGATGCTCAGAGCATTGAAGGGACTGCATATCCGGAACCTGGCCATCCGCCAGGCGGTCAAAGGTTTGTTTCGAAAGGGCGGCGCAACGCAAACGATCATGGTATCGCTGACAACATCGTTGTGTGTGATCTTTTCCATATATCTGGTGGAGCAGAATCTCGATGCCACGTTCGTAAAATCTTTTCCGCAGGATAGTCCGAATCTCTTCTTTCTCGATATTCAGCCTGCTCAGACGGCAGCTTTTTCTAAAGCCATGAACCAGGATGTTCCGTTTTACCCGATTGTTCGGGCCAGGGTTACCCATGTCAACAACGACGCCATCGATCGGCAGTCGGAGCGCAACAAAAAACGTGATAATCTTGCCCGTGTTTTTAACTTGACCTACCGGCACCATCTCCTGGATGATGAAGTTATCATCAATGGTGCCGGGCTTTTCCGTAGTGACTGGCAGGAGATCCAGGTGTCGGTCCTGGACACCGTTATAGACATGCACCCCATGGATATCGGGGATACAATTCAATTCAACATTCAGGGTGTTCCGCTGACGGCACGCATATCGAGTATCCGATCCCGCACAAAAGGTTCGTTGCGTCCATTTTTTTACTTTGTTTTCGAAAAAGACACCCTCAAATCGGCGCCGCAAACTATGTTCGCAGCGTTTCGTGTGTCCCAGGAGGACATCGGGCCGTTACAAACCCGTGTGGTGAATCAATTTCCCAACATCAATGTGATCGACCTGACGGAAACAATTCGCGTGTTTGCAGGCATCATAAAAAAGTTGTCGGAAATTATTCGGGGCTTCAGTGTTCTCAGTATTTTTGCCGGAGTCCTGATACTCATCAGTGCGGTTTTTGCCACAAGGGCGGAACGGATAACCGAATCCGTCTATTACAAGATTCTTGGCGCACGGAAGGCATTTGTGGTAAAGGTATTCTCACTCGAAAATCTGTTGATTGGACTTGCCAGCAGCGTACTGGCCGTTATCCTTTCCCAGGCGGGAACCTATGTGATATGCCGGTTCGTATTGGAAATCGACTTTCGGATGTTTTTAACATCCTGCGCTCTGATGGTCGCTGCCGCGGTTATTCTTGTCAATGGGGTCGGGATCTTCTCGGCAAGATCGATTCTCGAAAAAAAACCGATTACCTATTTAAGGGAGCAGCCCGATGCATAGTTCAGGCTTTCTTTTTGCAAGGAAGGATTCGGCAGGCAGGTGTCTGCAGGAAAGAAGTTACCTGATACGGATCATGGTGTTTCTGTTCGTTCTCCTGAGTATTTTTGCCTGCAGCAATGAATCTCCCTCTGCAAAGAGCCGGCCTGAATTGCAGGGGAACGGTGATATGGGCTTCGGCACCATCGTGGCCGTTGGGGACAGCCTGACCGCCGGTTATGGTGTGGATGAGACCGAGGCATATCCGGCTTTGCTCGAAAAACGCCTCCTTTTAGATGGTTTCTTTTTCAAGGTCATCAATGCGGGAATCAGTGGTGAAACCAGCAGCGGAACCCTGTCTCGTATCGAATGGGTTATCCGTTCACTCAACCCGGACATCATTATCTTGGAAACCGGTGCCAATGACGGCCTGCGGGGGGTTGACCCTAAGGTGCTCGAAAAAAACCTGGATGGGATTATCACCACCATCCAGGCCAATGGTATCGGCATTCTCCTGGCCGGAATGAAAATGCCACCCAACCTCGGACCTGTCCACACCGCCCGTTTTTCAAAGATATATCCAAGAATGGCCAATAAGCACAATATTCCCTTGATTCCGTTTTTTCTGGAAAGTGTGGCCGGCGATGCACGTTACAACCTCTCGGACCGAATGCACCCGAATCCCGAGGGGTATCGCCGTATCCTGGATACCATCTATCCGTATGTGTTGGAGGTTATTAAGCGGAGACCATAAGTTAGAATAGGCTGTAGACTGTAGGCTATTCGTCATAAACGGCCATCGGCTAAGAACATAGAGGGATAACGAACTCGAACCTTTGCGCTTTAGTTTTGATCATTCGAATTTAGGTTATTGGGTATTGTTTCGGATTTGGGATTTGGTACTTTGGATTTAAACGATATCTGCTTAGCTTTCTATCAAATAGCGCCTGAAGTGCCTAAATGAAAATGGTTTGATACTATAGTTGAATAGGAGTGCCCATGGGATTGTTAAGGTTTTTTTCTCCAAAATCATTTGATGTTTTCGAAGAAAAGGGTGATCGGCTGGTCAGGTCCAACGACCTGGGGTTGGCGAAGCTGCAATACGAAACAGCTTTGTCACGCCTTGAAGGCTCTTCTTTGCCGGGTGTAATAGAACACCGGGACAGAATAGAGGTAAAAATCAAGGATGCCCGTGAGTCACTGGCCCTGCAGCATAAAATTTCTGCGGAAGAGCTATTGGCGGCAGGATGTTTTGAAGAGGCCGGGGAACTTCTGGAACTGGCGCGGGAATTAACCCGCGACCCGCAGCTAATCCGAGAGATGGATGCATTGGTGACCGATGTTGCTGCAGGTTTCCACACGGAATTGGAGGTTGAGGTATCGGAAGGAGCCGATGAGGAGGTCTTTGATCCGGGTGACGAGGATTCCTATTTTTTGATACTCTGCAGCACCTTGCCGGATGACGTCCAGGTCGCCTACATGGCCTTGGGTGAAAATTTTCAATCCGGATACATTGCGCTGAACAAGGGGGCATTCGAACCTGCGGCAGACCTGCTGAACAAAGCCCTGGCTGACCAGGGAGAACGCATCACGTATGTTCACCTGGAGCTTGCCACTGTCTATCTGAATCTGGGAGATGTCCAGACGGCCAGGGCCCTTCTGGAAGTTTTCATCGAAGTATACCCTGAATCTCATCGGGCATATGAAGCGCTATGCGAGATCTATTGGGAATTCGAAGATTATGAGCTTGCGGACAACCTTCTGCAATCCTGTCCGGACACACTCAAGACATCGGAGCCCCTCCTGCTATTGATGGGTGAAACGCTTTTGCGCTCCGGGAAACAGGGGGAGGCTATTTCTTTCTATCTTAAAAGCATCGAATATCTTGGATGGAGCGAAACCATTGCTATCGCCCTGGCAGGGACCTATGAGGCCATGGACAGGAAGGAAGATGCGTTGGGGACCTACCAGGAAGTTATGGCCGGCTGCAAAAGTTGCCACAGACGGGTAAATCCCTTTGCCAGACAGCGATATGCGGAGCTAACTTATGAAGCAGGCGATATTTCAAGCGGGCTTCTGGAAACCTATTTTTCTCTTTGCCGGGAGGAACCTGATAATCAGGGTCAATATTTTTCCAGGATCAGCGATATTTACAAGCGCCAGGGTTATCCTGCAGAAGCTCAGCGATATCTGGAGATGGCCGGAAAAGGGGAATCAGGAATGAATACACCAGAATCTGAGGATTAAAACCCTAAATCCAAATATCGAAATCCGAAACAAATTAAAATATTGAATGCTCAAATGACCCAAAATAGTCCTTATGCTTGATCGTCTGTGTTCTTGTTTGGAGCATTTTAATTTATATCATTGAGTATTGTTTCGGATTTCGATATTCGTGCTTCGAATTTAATAAAAGGCCTCCACTGTAGCGTTTCACGATATTACCCCAACACCGAAAAGGTGCTTCCCTGGATGATCTCACGGTTTCGTGAAAAGATGCCCGTATTCAGGGTGATGTCAACATGACACAACCGCACTTGCAGCGGGTCTGCATCATGGTCATGGTCGTTTTCAGACGCGTCGATCAGTTCCGCCATCAGGCGGCCGATGGCCGGGCCGTTTTTGTACTGATTGCCGCTGGTACCGATAGCAAGGTAAAACCCCTTAAGATCGGATTTATCGTAAATAGGAATCCAGTCGTCAGTGACATCATAGAGATCGGCGATCCCCCTGGGGTTGTTTGGAATCTGAAGCTCCGGTATACGCTTGGCCAGGCGATAGGTCTGGGCCTGGTACTGCGCCAGGGTGACCTCCCTGTTGAAGCGATCCGGATTATCGACCCAGTCTTTTTCGTCGCAGGCAGGATCCTCGCTGCCCACCAGAACCAGGTTCCCTGTTTCAGGTCGATGATAGCCACCCAGATCGCCATCACCCACCACCATACCGTCGGTTTCATAACTGAACGTTTCCGGAGAGGGGACAAAATGAACTTCGTGACGCAGGGGTCGGGTCTTGATATTCATTTTGTCGGCAATACCGGCCATCTGGTTGATCACAGCGGAGTGGGGTCCGGCAGCATTCACCAGGACAGGGGCATCGATCTTGGTGCCGTCTTTCAGGCTCACACCGATGACGCCTTTCTCGTCGTAACGGATCGCCGCAACGTTTTTATTGAAGAGAAAGGTGGCTCCTTTCGCCTCCGCAGCCCGCTGGATGTTGTGAACCGACAATACAGGATCGTTGATATAACCGTCATTGGGATAATAGATGATGGTATCATCGATTTTGTTTTTGGGCAGGTCATGGAATCGTGGGTCCTCGGGGCGTTGCGGAGGGAAAAATGAATCATCCACAAAATGGGGCATCCGCCTGAGCAGTTTTTCCCGGTTCCATACTTCATACGGTATCCCCAGCTCATCGTGAAGTTTCATGTGGTTATCGGGAACGTGACTCTGGTGGTAGATGTTTATCAGACCGGTCTGGTAGAATTTGGCATAGCCTTTTTCATCCGAAACGCCGATATACTCGTGCCAGTTTTCCCAGTCAAACCAGCTGTCATAGGCGATAGCGGTTCCTTCCAGGGTGGAATAATGGGTCCGGATAATAGCGCAGGTATTGCTGGTGGAACCGTGCCCGGCTTCAGGGAGCCGGTCCACGTTCAGGGTCTGGTATCCTTTTTTGGACAGCTCGTAGGCGATGGCCGCCCCGGATATCCCGGCACCGATGATGATGCAGTCATAACTTGGGGTCATTGTGCGCTTCCTTTTCAGGTTAATTAGGCTGAAGACTGTTAGGCATTTAGCATGAACCGTAGTAACGCGTCCAGGGCCTTCTCAGTTGCCACCATTTTCAAGTTGCATAGAGTACGTTTTGCTCACCTAAATATTTCAAAACCGGTGGTTTTCGCCTGGCCACATCGTTCGCTCCTAATAGTCTACAGCCTAACAACCTATCTACCTGGATCGTTTCCATTCATTTTTTAGAAACGATCCATTACCCAGCGCTCGTGACATATCCGGACGCTTTGATCCACAAGTTCCCGGGGGACCAGGAGCGAAATTCGAAAAGAAGTGGTGGTGACGGCATGTGTGGTGATGCTATTTTCCGCCAAAAGTTCCAGGGTGTTCAACAATGTCTGATTGTTTCGATTCAGCCCCTCTCCGATCAGGGATACCGCTGCCAGATCCGTATCAAAAGACAGGTGGGCACCGAATTTTTTTTCCAGGCCGGACTTGATGCCCTTCCAACCGTATATCTGACCGGCAGGTACCACAAAGCTTGCCTGGGAGAGACCGCCGTTTTCGGCAACATGGGTTACGCTGACTTCTTTGACCGGTACCTGTTCGGTTTCCAGGTAGGAGATTGCCTGCTGGAAGTGCCGGCGCACATCCTTTCCGGACATACGGACACGCTCGATCTGCTTTTCCCTTACAACCGCCTGAACCCCGAGTAGCTTTCCGGGAGACAATTTTCGTATAATGGTTTCACGGCCGGGATGAAACGTACTCCGGGCGTAAAGAGCGATATTCTTTTCCTTGGCGAACTGTACAGCGTGAGCATTAAGTACCTTGGCGCCGGCAGTGCTTATTTCCTGCATCTCCGGATAGGAAATTTCCGGCAGGTGCCGGGCATCGGCCACCACCGCCGGATCGGCTGAATAGACACCATCGACATCCGAATAGATCTCACAGCGATCTGCATCCAGTGCAGCGGCGAGCGCCACGGCCGAGGTGTCCGAACCGCCGCGACCGAGGGTGGTGATGTCCCGTTTGTAGCTGACGCCTTGAAAGCCACCGATGATCACCACTTTTCCCTTGGCCAGTTCATCCTGTACACGAAAGGGACGGACCTCGATGACCTGGGCATCATTGTGCCGGTCGTTGGTGATGATGCCGGCTTGTGAACCGGTGAGCGAGACGGCATCGATATCCATTTCGTTCAAGGCCATACAGAGCAGGGCCATGGTGATGCGTTCACCCGTGGAAAGCAGCATGTCCATTTCCCGCCTGGGAGGCTTGGGAGAAAATTTCCGGGCCATGGACAGAAGATTGTCGGTGGTTTTTCCCATGGCGGAAACCACCACGGCAATCTGGATCCGCTGTTGTCTAACGTTGGCAATCAGGCGGGCAATTTGTCTTAGCTTGTCAATGTCGGCGACACTGCTGCCGCCGTATTTCTGGACGATACAGGTCATTTTCAGAAAGCTCCTCAAAAGGCTATGATGCTTGGAAGCTGGGAAGCCAGGATGCCGCCATCAGCTCACATTGATAGAGCAGTAAGCTCTAAGCGGCTTACAGCTTATGGTCAATATATAGCCTAAAGATTTTCCCGTGACAAGTACTGTTCCTGAGCTGCCAAAATCATACACGGTTCAGCGGACTCGGCCATCACCATGGACCAGTTCGCAGCGTTGACAAATGAGCTGGAATCGGCCGGTGTCCCCCATGAGATGATCACCTACAGTGGGGCGCAGCACGCCTTTACTGTTTTTGGTGGGTCCCGCTATCAGGAGGCGGCGGATAAAAAGTTCTGGAAGCGGTTCAATGAATTTCTTGCAAAGACATTGACGCAGTGATGTCCGGATCACACTTGACAACACCCCCTTTCCATGAAAGAGCTTGGTTTTTCAACAAATCCTGACAACATCTGGAGGATGTTTCATGTTGACCCAACAACAGATAATTGACCGGGCTCATGAACTCATGTTCGAAGACATCGGTGTCACCAGCGCGGAACCATTTGAATCGCAGCAGCGGATCCTGTCGGAACGCCATGAGTCATATGCCTGGGCCATGAATGCCGGTCTGGATCTGGTGTCCGGAATCGACCCGCAAAACATTCTATCCGGGGCGAAATCGATTTTTGTTCTTATGGAAGTCTATTTTCGGGAATCCTATCCCCACGCCATGGAACCGTTTTTCGGTCGATGTTACCTGGACGACGATCGGATAACACGGGATGGCCTGGCAAAGCGCATCAAGGCCTTTCGATCCTATTTGCGGGACAACGGCATCCAGTCCAAGGTTCCCTTCAATCTTCCCCACCGACTGGCCGCGGGGCGCGCCGGAATGGGGACTTTCGGGAAAAATTGTCTTTTCTATTCCAACCGTGTGGCCCGCAAGAGTTCCTGGGTGCTGCCCATTGCCGTGGTG
>QMMS01000135.1 GCA_003647375.1 Deltaproteobacteria bacterium | reverse complement strand
TGATTTTGAACAAACCAAAGCGCTTATCTAGCAGGTTGATTTCGACAGCCTGTTTGCTTTCACCAATTCAGATCGGACCAGCGCACCTCCCGGTCGCTTCCAGTGCATAGTAACAGAGAAAGAAAAAAAACAGCGTCTTCAGGAAGTTTTTGACCTGCAGGCACACATCACTCAGAAAATTCATTCCGGCATGAAAGGGACTGTCCAGGAAGTTCTTGTGGAAGGTTACAGTAAAAAACAGGTTGATGAAAACCGGAGCAGGGCACCTGAAGCTGTCCAATGGACCGGCAGAACCACCGGCAATAAAATCGTTAATTTTGTTCAGGGCGATTCATGTATTGACAAAAGTGTCGAGGTCGGAAAGATGGTCCATGTGAGGATTGAAAAGACATTTCCCCATTCATTATGGGGCAGCGTGGTCACGTGTGACCCAGGGCATTCCCTAGCCAAAGGAGAAGAAAGTTATGCTGCATAAAGTGACTATTGCAGGATTAACCATGGATCCAGCGTCCAATACGCCGATTATCATTTTGAAGTCAGAAAAAGAGGATCACGCGATTCCAATTTGGATCGGTTTGCTGGAAGCCACCTCCATTGCATCGGCCCTCCAGAAGATTGAATTTGATCGCCCCATGACCCATGACCTGTTTAAAAATGTTGCCGAGAGGCTAAAGGCAGATGTGACACGCATCGAGGTCTGTGATCTCAAGGAGAATACATTTTTCGCAAAAATCTACTTTGAATCCGGTGATATGTCATTTGATATCGATGCCAGGCCCAGCGATGCCATTGCCATCGCGCTCAGGTTTGGGGCGCCCATCTATGTGGATGACAAGGTAGTGCAGCGCTCCAAAAACGGTGAAGCCCAGCCGGAGGTTTTGGACGAGAGCGAAGAGGGTAAAAAATGGGCTGAATATCTTAAAAACTTATCCCCGGAAGATTTTGGAAAATATAAGGTTTAATAATTAAACTTCCCGTTTTCATAAATGACCGTCTTTTTCCCATCTTTCAAATAGGCTGTCACCTGTTTCTTTTCCGTATTTACGAGATCCCAGTGCAGGGCTGAATCATTGAAACCGAGTTTTGATTTGATTTTTTTGGTGAGTGTTGACGTGTCGCCGTCGTAGGTGTCTGAATACGAGGCACCAAGAGCGATGTGGCAGTTACCGTTGGCCCCGCCGTAATTTTCATCAAAAAGGGTGTTGGCCATGAATTGATTGATCTTCGAGAATCGTTTGTCCGTTAAAGAAAACTCGCCGACTTTGTTGGCACCCTGATCCATGGATAGCTGCTTTTTGATAAACGCGAGCCCTTCTTTTGCTTTAATTTCAACGGCCTTTCCCTTTTTAAACCTTATCGTAATGTCCTTTACGAGATTCCCGTTTCTAAAAGACGGCTGATCGGCATGGTATACACCCCGGGTGCCCCGCCAATCAGGCGACAGAAAGAGTTCAAAACTGGGAATATTGTGGCCGGAGATGCCGATCCATTTTCTGCTTTCGCCTGGTGTAATCTCAAGGTCCATATGTTGGGATTCGATATGATAGTGCTGAACCCGCATGTTGTTGAGCCACGCTTTTATTTCAGATGCGTTATGGAAGATGCGCTCCCATTCATCAATGGGGGAGCGTCTGTTCAGAAAACAACTTTTTATTATTTGAGATGTGTAGGCCTTCTGTGAAAGTCGGGCATGTTTCGCAAGCGCTTTTGTGGGAAACACGCATAGCGTCCAGCTGAACAGCGCCTGCTCTTCTCTTTTCTCCAGTATGTCACGGATGTACTTTCTGGCAATGGCGGCTTTGGCGATTTTATTCGAATCTATGTGGCTTAAATGGGTAATGGCCTCCGGCGCATGCAGGAAAATACTACCGTTTAGATGTTGGTAGAAAGTTTTTTCACCAGGAGGTTGAAATACCAGCTGCTTTGGCTTGGCAATATTAAAAAATTGCTGTTCCATTACAGGTGTGGCATCTGCTCGCATTACCGGGTTCATGCCCATGTCTAGGAGCCGGGCTTGAAGAATCTCGGCGAGCTTGATTGCCGGCAGATTATAGCGGACCAGGAAAATTTCTCCTTGATTCAAGCTACCCTTGCGTGCCGTTTTGAGTCCCCAAAGCAGCACTTCCGCATATCGTTCAATTTGTGTGTCGGTGAACATATTGGACCTCATGAAACAAGTTAATAGTTATATTATAATTGGTTTAAATAATTATATTAATCAAATAATAAAAAAGGATCCAAGGGGTCGAGGATTCCAGGGTTCAAGTGTTTGTTGTAAAGCATTAAGGTATCAGGTTGATTGTTAAAAAGCGACGCAGTCGCGCCAGATAAATTCGCAAAGCGAATTTATTATTCTTTTAAAAAAAGATGGTGATATTCTTCTTCCGTTAGATGGGCTTTTAACAGCCGGGTCAGCAGGTTAAAAATGTCGGCCAGGTCCTGGTCCGTCAATCGTTTTGCAAGGGTTCGCATCAACGAATCATCTGAAAATTTCTGAAGGTAATAGATGATCGTATTTTCGTCGGTCTCGCGATTGAATCCAAACCCGACAAACCCATCGTATTCATCCGTAAAGCTGTGAGAGTGTTTTGACATAATATACCTGCCGCATACAATAAAATCGTGCAACGATTTTATTGATTGATTAACATTCAACCCTGAATTACAGTGCCTGACATAAAATTGTTACACAATTAATAGATAATGCTTCAACAATCAATAGACAAAGTGAATCCCCTTATGTTAACGCATAATAGTATTTCCACAAATGAAAAATGCAAAGCATTTTTAAACCTTAAAAACCGCGAGGGTAACATCCCTGTATGTCTATATAAATTGTTACCATTCACTTCTGCCTTTTCGGGTTGGTTTCTCTGGAGCGGTTTTTAGATGAAAACATTTGAAACGCATGACGGCCTTAAAATCCGTTTTGATAGCTATGCATGTGGAGCAAAGACATGCCGGGGTATTGTCGTTCTGTTGGGAGGGAGATCCGAATTTATTGAGAAGTACCGGGAAACCGTGGATCAACTTCTTGTGAGAAACCTGGACGTTGTCACATTCGACTGGCGTGGTCAGGGATTGTCCGACCGTCTGCTGCCGAATCGTTACAAGGGTTATGTGGAGACGTACGAAGACTACCTGAAGGATCTTACCTGTTTCATGGATAGACATGTTCCCCAAAAAGCCGGCAGACCCGTGATGATGCTGGCGCACTCCATGGGGGGGCATATCGCCCTTCGGTATCTGCATGATCATCCGGGCAGGGTAGAGAAGGCTGTTTTGACGTCCCCTCTTATCGATATTGCCGGGTCGGTCATGTTGAAAAAAACGCTGAAGGTGATTGTAAAAATCGCCGCCGGAAGCGGGTTTAAAAAATATTATGCCACCCGGGCGAATGATTTCGATCCATCCAAGAAGCGCTTTGCAGGGAATCGTCTCACCAGGGACCCGCATCGTTTTCAACAAACAATTCAGATGATAATCGATAATCCGGATGTCGCCATAGGAGGCGTCACATTTGGGTGGCTGGATGCCACGTTTAATTCCATTCAGCATATAATGGTCGACGGGTATCTTGAGAGCATTGCAACACCCGTGATAATGGTTTCGTCGGGTGCGGATGAAATTGTGTCGGTGGCGGCGCAGAAGAAGATCTGCCGGAGAGTACCCAATTGCCATTTGGTAGTGATTCCAAATGCATTGCACGAACTGCTGATCGAAACGGATGCAGTTCTGGAGAAATTTTGGGAGATATTTGACGAATTTATAACAGGAGGGAAGAAGGGATGAAATGGAAAGATTCTAATGACGGTGTTGAGACGGTGGCTGATGAAGAAGGAACCTTTGAGGAAAATTACTCCCCTTTAAGAACTCAGAAGCTCAATTTTGGTTCCAGAATGGCTTCGGTTTTCACCCGAACAAGTTCCTGGCTGGTGATCGTCCCTGTGGTATTGTTGGTGATATTTCTTTTCTCTATTCGTCCCGGCGGCAGCGACAAAGCCCTGCTATCTGCAATGGACCAGCGACTCCAACAACTCGAAAGCAGAATGGCGGCTCTGGAAGGGATCAATGAACGGGTGACGGATCTTGATAAAAACCGACAGGACACACAGCCGTTGATGGTAAGACTTGACCGCCTGGAAACCTCTTTTTCTAAAAGAATAAGTGAGATGGATCAGCAAATAAAGAAGCTGAAGACCAAACTCGCGAATACAGCGGCTAAACAGAGTCAGGCACCCGTTGTCAAGAGTAGTGCATCAAAATCGGTGGTTAAAACCCATGTTGTGAAAAAAGGGGAGACCCTCTACAGCATCAGCAAACAATATGGATTGTCGGTGGCTCAATTGATGACGTTGAATAAACTTTCCAAAGGGGCCGTCATTAATCCGGGGCAATCATTAAAAATTTCCCCCTAGCGTTGTGTTGCACAATTAAATAATAAAACGAAATTATAAATCTTGCACCAAACACCAAATACAAAATACCAAACACAAATGCATAGAATCAAAGCAGCCATCTTTGACCTGGACGGTACCTTGTTGAACACCCTGGAGGATATCGCGAATGCAGTGAATCGGGTTTTGTCCAATAGAGGGTATCCCACGCATCCTGTGGACATGTATCGGTCTTTTGTTGGCGACGGTTGGAAGATGCTGGTCAAGCGGGCGCTTCCTGAATCTGCATCAACCCGTGACAGGGTGTCGGCCTGTGTCGAGGAATCCATGGTGGAATACGGTAAGACCTGGGATGTCACAACAACCCTCTATACCGGCATTCCGGAACTGTTGAACTATTTGACCCATGAGGGTATTCAGCTGGCCGTGCTGTCCAACAAGCCACACGTTTTTGCACGGCAATACGTTGACAAGCTGCTTGCAGCATGGACATTTGAAAAAGTCATCGGCGTCAGCAGCCGGTTTCCCAGAAAACCGGATCCTGCAGGCGCATTGAGCATTGTGGAGGCCCTGAAATTGGAAAAGAGGGATTTTCTTTTCATAGGGGATTCAGGTGTCGATATGCAGACAGCCGCCGCAGTCGGCATCTTTTCCGTTGGTGTGGCCTGGGGGTTCAAGCCTGAGGCCGAACTGATGGAGCATGGTTGTCGGTTTCTTGCCAGACACCCCATGGATATTTTATCCCTTATACCGAATGGGAAAAAATTCTCTGCAATTCAGTGATATTCTGAATAATGTGCTCGGCGCCGGAGGTCAGGAGCGCTTGATGTAACATTGTCTTGTCCGGTGCAGATGTGACCATGCCGATGCCCGTGTATCCATACTTGGATCGATTTGCCGCCAGCATGTCGTCCGGCATGTCCCCGATATAGTACCGATGCGAAGCTTCATGGGCGTGGATTTCTGCAATGGCGTCCAGCATAAAGGGATGGGGTTTGCTCAATGAGACGGTTTTGTGCTCTTTTTCCAGGATGCTGTTTTCTTCACGGAGACAGTCATCCAGGTTGAAAACCGAAGAAAAGTATGCACGAATTTCAAAATGATCCAGGGCATATTCCGCCTCGGCTCCGGGGCGTCCGGTGGCAAGGGCCAGCAGATTTCCTGCTGCTATCGTTTGGAAGACGGCAGGTTCTATCAGAAGCGTTTCCCTGTTGATCAACCCTTCTCCTGTGTAGGTGTTTGCTGGTCGGTTATAGGTTGCGGTAAAGAGGTTCCGGCCCAGGTATATTTCCTGAAAGATCTGTTTGACGATATTTCCGCTGCCCACGTCATTGGATGACATTTTTTGCATGAAAAGGCTGCGATACTTTCCGGTTTCTTGATGCAGGTGGTCCAGGGGAGATCCATGTGATGTTAGAAAGTCGATGAGGCGTACGAGGTTACACCCCTTAAGCGTCTGATCATGCAGCAGCCACGGATCGATTTCATCGGGCAGGCCTGGAACACTTACCTGTGTCATCAGCAAATCCAGAACATGATAGGTCAACTCCCAGTCATTGTTGAGTCCTCCGCTCTGTTTGATCCCGGCGAGGTCATCCAGGGAAAAGAGAGGATCCGGCAGTTTGTCCCAGCTCGGCGCGCCTTTGAAGAACATCCTGACGGTCTGCCGCACCGTGTCCCGGTACGATTTCGACACATCGACGATTACACCATCCATGTCAAAGACGACGAGGTTTTTTTTCTTTTTATGCATGTGCCAACCGCCCAACCAGTTTTTGGATGCCGTCCATATATTCGGACAGTCCCCGGAATAGAATGTCATTATGATTGGCACCGGGTATCCGGATGAGTTTTTTATCGGGTGCCGGGGAGGCGTCGTACAGGGATTGTCCATCTGAAAAGGGGATAATATGATCGTATTCGGCATGGATGATCAAGGTCGGTTTTTCAAATGCCTGGATCTTGTCAATATTTCGAAACCCCTTTTCCTCGCTGAATCCGATGGCTTCGGCATTGACCCCCAGAAGCCTGAGAAGCGGAGCGGCCAGGGCAAATCCGCTTTCTATGATGAGGGCGTCGATATCTGTTTTGTGGGCCCATGCAAGCTCGAGGGCGGAAGCACTTCCCAGAGAACGGCCCATGACGATCAGTGGTCCATTGTGTCTATTTTCCTGCAGCCATTGACGAACAAAGATGAAAATGGTGTGGCAATCCTTCATCATTTCGGCAACGGACGGCTGCCCATTGGAGCGACCGTATCCCCGGTAGTCAACCGGCAGAAAATTGATTTTCAACTGATTATACATGGGGCCCAGGTCATTATAGTCTGAAACGATTTCCCCGTTGCCATGAAAAAAAAGAATATTCGGGCAGGTATTATCCCTGATGTGAAAACGGGCGCCCACCCGGATGTCTTCCCCCACGGGGATGAGCAGGTCAAGACCTGCGCCTGTGCTACCGAGTGTGGCCGCGTCCGGGCGGGGGTGAAACAGGGCCATAAGCACTTCGGGTCTGTCCAGAACTGAATAATCCACGTTTTTAGAATTGTCCATGATCAATATTCCTCGTTGTATGCTGGGAAGCTGGGATGCTTGGAAGCTAGGATGCCGCTGTCCGCTACCCTTGAACCCTTCATTTGGATCATTTCTTTTGGAAATGATCCAAACTTATGTATAACCCTGAAAGAAAATGTAATTCAATCTCTTTTTTCATAACGGAAAACCTGCTATAAATGTCTTTATTGTTCCGGCAACGAAAAATGCTAACCCTGTCATGCCGGACTTGATCCGGCATCCAGTATTTTTCCGGATAGCACTAAAGCTTCACTTCGTGCCCTGCCTTCGCAGAGCGTGCCCTTGCGAAGGCAGGGGAATGACGATGATTGGGATATTTAACTGTCATATCAATACTACACAATGCTATGAAACATATCGCTTATCTAAAAAATACGGTTCAGGAATATGCATGGGGGTCTTGCACGGCCATAGCAGACCTGATGGGGCAGCCATCACCTGCATCTCAACCCCAGGCCGAATTGTGGATGGGGGCACATCCCAAGGCGCCTTCCCTTGTAGCCACCGAAAATGGTTGGGAATCGCTCCTTAGCCTGATTCATGATTATCCCATGGAAATTCTGGGGAAAAGGGTCGCAGAAAAATATCATGGAAAGCTGCCTTATCTATTCAAGGTGCTCGCGGCAGCAGAACCGTTGTCCATCCAGGCGCATCCTGGTGCTGTCGCTGCACAGGAGGGGTATGACCGTGAAGAAGCACTCGCTATCCCTTTTGATGCTTCCAATCGGAACTACAAAGATCCCCATCACAAACCGGAATGTCTGTGTGCATTGACCCCTTTCTGGGGCTTGTGCGGCTTCAGGAGCCTTTCTGAAACAGCAACCCTGCTCCGCCCGCTCTGCCCTGAATCCCTTCAGGAATCGTTCTACCTGCTGGAAAAAAACGCTCCGGCCAACAGCGCCCAGGCTTTTTTTCAAACCATCATGCATATGGCCCCCCGGAAGCAAGCCGAGGTCGTTCATGAAGCTGTCAGGCATGCCGAAGCATGTAAACATGAACGTCCCGAATATGATTGGGTTGTCAGACTCAATCACGCATATCCATCCGATATCGGTGTCATCTTTCCGGTCATACTCAACCTGGTACATCTTCAGCCGGGGCAAGCCCTGTTTTTAGGCCCGGGGGAGCTGCACGCCTACCTGAGCGGGGTGGGGATCGAGCTCATGGCCAATTCCGACAATGTGCTTCGGGGCGGGTTGACATCCAAGCACGTGGAAATTGATGAATTGATGCGTATTCTGTCTTTTCAGGAGAAAAGTGTCGATATTCTTCTGCCCGAGAATCGGGAAAAATATGTGGGTGCTTACCGGACACCTGCCCAGGAGTTCGAACTTTCGGTCATTACGCTGGGCACCGGGGATGAATATACAGGCCAGGTCGATAGAAGCGTCGAGATTCTGCTTTGTACGGCCGGAAAGCACAGAGTTGCCGAAACCGGTAACATGGATTCCTTGATTCTTGACAAGGGCGCTTCCGTGCTGATTCCGGCTGCTGTTCCGGGTTATACTATCCAGGGGAAAGGGGTTATTTACAAGGCTTCCGTGCCGATTGAAAGGAGTTCAACCTCTCGAATCTAATATTCTTAAAATTTGAAACGCTCACTTTAGGTTTTTCTATGGACGATCTTGATGACCCAGACGGTGAGCTCATTATCCTGAATCGAATATACGATACGATATTTTCCTTGGCGGACACGGTAAAGTTCCATGCTCGTCAGCTTTTCACAGCCCACTGAACGAGGGTTGTCGCCCAGTTTTTCAATTCGCGACAGAATCCTCTTTAAATCGCTTTTTGGAATTATTTTTAGCTCTTTCCAAACCGACTCTTTGAAAAAAATCTCATATTCGGCCATCGTTCTTGAGCCTTTTAACCATTTCAGAAAAGCTCATAAGCGGTTCATCCGCTCTCTTTTCGAATGCGGTGATATCCTCCGCATCTTCTGCTAGTGTTTCTTTGATAGATTCGTTCACAAGTTCGGAAATGGATTTAGACGTTTCTATGGATTTCAGTTTCAATGTCTTATGGATAATTGGATCGAAGTAAACGGTGGCACGTTTTACGAGTGTCGCCATGATTTCACCTCCTAAAATGATGCAACAACATAACGCTGTAACGTCAAGTAAAATTTAAGCCGTTGATGGATTTATTTTTCATCAAACATCGAAGAAGATGAACGGAGGAGTAATACCATCCCCACCGTCTGAAGTCCCGACAACAGTACAAAATAGAAAATCCAGGCCGGAATTCCCAGAAACATCGGTGTGGTACGATCCCAGGCCCAGAAATCCATTCCCAGGATAAAAACTCCCATGAACATGTACACATAGCGATTGGATAGCCATATAGGTGCAGACAGTGTCAGGCATCCATCCTGCTGCATTCGCACGGCATGGACGGCGATATATACGGCAAATGTCGCCAGCATGACCCATACAACAGACAATACACCGCCCCCCGTCCAAATCTTGAAATAGAAAAGCAGCATGACAGCTTCACCGGCCAGAATAGATAAGATGGCAGCCGCTGAATAGACTCGTTTGAGATACAACCCAAACAGGACCGTAGGAAACAGGACTGCCAATCCTGTAAAGGTCTGGGTGGCGATCTGCAGAATCGTCGCCGGTGGTTTCATGGCGAGTAACAAACCGGCAATGCTGAGAAATATCACAAACACACGCCCGCTGATGCTTGTCTGACTTTTGGCTTTATTGATCAAAGGAAGAATGTCCCGGCTGAAGATGGAACTCATGGTCAGCAGTTGAGAGTCCATGGTGGACATCAGGGCGGCCAGGCCGGCGGCTAACACGAGGGCAGCCATAAAATCACCCGATATCAGGGTAAGGGTCATGGGCAGGATGCGATCCGCCTCTTTACCTACGAGGTCTGGAAACGACAGGTGACCCATGACGCCCACCGAGATGGGTAAGAAGAACACCAGGGTGCAGATGAGCGGGTAGAAGAGCATGGTTCTGGCGATGACATTCGGATTTTTTGCGGTGAAAAAGCGCTGAAAAAGCTGCGGGAACATGGGATCGCAGAAAAACCACAGCATGATATAGCTGAACCATATGCCGTAAGTGTATTTCCCGGTGCCGCCCGGCCGTGAGAACAGTTCCGGGTGTGAAGAGAAAAGTTTCTGATGTGCTTCCACAAACCCACCGTGGTGGTTTGCAACGATGATCAATGAAGCCAGAAGCAGGAGAAACATCATTAACCCCTGAAACATATCGGTCCAGGCAACCGCCCGGAGGCCGCCCCTGATCGTGTAGAGAACGATAATGACTGTTACCAGAAGGCATCCATAAATGTAGGGCAAGCCGATGAGAGCCTCAAGCGCATAGCCGGCAGCCATGGGCTGCAGTGCGAGATAAGGTATGGTGAAGATAATCATGACCGCGGCAAAAATCAGCGAGAGAGTGGGGCTATGGTACAGGGACCTGACGAGTTCCGGTGGGGTGACAACACCACGGTCTTTGCCCACCTGCCAGATTTTTTTTCCCAGGATCCAGAACGTCAGTGCCATGAAGCCCGTGCCGAATCCCATGATCGGGAAAAAGGCATACCCATCCCGGTATCCGGCGCCGGATGTTCCAAACACGGTAAATGCCGAGAAATTGGTTGCCACCATGGTGCCCAGTAGAATCAGCGTGCCGAATTGACGATCCGCCAGAAAATAGGTTTCCGGAGGCGATTTAAGTTTTGTCCTCGCAATGAAGCCGATACAAAGAATTACCAGAAAATAGGCCACGAGTACGGAAATTTTGACAGCCATGAGCACTCCTCAACTAGTGCCCATCCACAAATGGTCTTTTTCCGCGATATCGGCGTTGGACGCCATGATTTA
>QMMS01000134.1 GCA_003647375.1 Deltaproteobacteria bacterium | reverse complement strand
TCTTCAGTGAGGACGCTGACACTCTTTTTGTTGATACAGCCGTTAAATATTCAAAAATATCTACAGCAGCCCTCGCTCCTAAAGAGGTTCTTAAAATATTAAATGTCGCTATGCAGCGCGCTGCATCCAGTAAAAATACAGAATACCAAGCGCTTCTGGAGATGCAGATTGCTAAAAATGAGTGGCTGCAATCAAACTATAAGACATCCCTGCGACACTTTGATCGAGGATGGTCCTTGTCAAAAGATATCGTCAATCCGAAATTAAAGCGATCTATCCTGACATTCAAGACGAGTTATCCATTCTGGTATGGTCGGTATCGTGATGTCATCCGCAGTTATGAGGAATCAATACCGGAGGTGGAAAAGCTTCCCAATGGAAAATTTTCTCTTTTTGCAGGAACGATTGTTGGGTGGAGCTATACCATGATGGGGCAGATTTCGCAGGGAGTGGGTATGCTCGACTCCATACGCGTTCACTGTCGAAAGACCAATGACTATTATGTGGCGAGTACGGCAAGTGTAGCTATCGGTGGAGGGATGTATGAAATATCCCGCATCGATGATGCCATTCAATTTTGTGAAGAAGCTATAAGGGACGCAGACCGCGGAAATTGTAACTGGGCTAAAATCTGGGGATCACTCCTTCTGGCAAATGCATATTACTATAAAGGATACTGGAAGGAAAAAGGCATCTTTTACTTTAAACAGTACCTGAAGCAGTATGATAAAGTTGAGATGCGGGTACATATTTTTCCACATTTGATGAATCTATTATGGTTAATGGATACACATAGGATTCCCCGGATCCCCGGCTTTTTCCTGGCAAAAGAAATACAGCGAGCCAAACGGAGCAGCAATGTATCGCTCAAGGGAGCTGCATATCGCTACCAAGCATTGTTGCAAAAAAAGGAAAAACAGCCTGTTAATAAAATAATAAGATCTTTGAAAACTTCAGAAAAATATTTAATAGCCTCTGGGCACCAAATGGAGTTGGATAAAACAAGATGTGAGCTCGTCCGGCATTATCTTTTAATCAATAAACAAGAACAAGCTGAGGCACTCATTGAAAGCATCGGGTCTAACCTCGCTGCCTACGATGAACGTTTCATCCCTGTTGATCTAAAGCCTCTTTGGAAAAAGAAGAAGAGTGACAAGGATCTTCTTAAAGACATCTTTAAGTATTCTCAAGATATTATATCAATTAAGGATAGAAAGGAACTCGTTAGATATATCATTTCAACCGCAAATCAAGTCACCGGTGCAGAAAGGGGTGCCATTTTCATCAAAGAAAAAAAATTATTGTCATCTAAATTAGTTTTAAAAGCCGCAAAAAATATTACCGCTCAAGATGTCTCTCATTCCAATTTTACCCCGTTTCGTGAGATCATTAATGACGTTATAGATTCAGGCAAGGGTAGAATTCTAAATACAGATCAATTAATCGAAAAAGAAACGCCTTCAATTGATACCATTCGATCGTGTGTATGTTTTCCCATGAAGCTCAGAGGTAAAACGATTGGCGCCCTGTACAACGACAACCGAATATTAAACAGCAACTTTAAGGAATCAGATCTTGAAACGCTCGGATTCTTTGCCTCCCAAGTGGCTGTGGCCATGGAAAATGCTGAAAATTATGAAGTTATACAACAGTTTAATAGCAAACTAAAAGAAGAAAAACATTACTACGAAGAACAACATCTTGAAAACTTGCATCATGAAGAGATTGTGGGCAAAAGCTCGGCACTTATGAATGTTCTAAAGGCTGTTGAACAAGTAGCCAATACCGACGCCTCCGTGTTTATTTACGGAGAAACCGGTGTTGGAAAGGAACTTGTCGCAAGAGCGATACACCGTAATAGCATGAGGAGGGACAGGCCGTTTATACGGGTACACTGTAGCTCGATGCCGGAAACACTTATTCCCAGTGAAATGTTCGGGCACGAGAAGGGAGCCTTTACGGGAGCCACTCAACGTCGAATTGGCAGGTTCGAACTATCCGACAAAGGCACGCTTTTCATAGATGAAATAGGCGAACTTCCTCTTGATGTTCAGATCCAACTCCTTAGGGTATTGCAAAGCAGAGAATTTGAAAGAATTGGTGGAAATAAAACCATCCAATCGGATTTCCGCTTGATTGCTGCCACCAATCGAAATCTAAAAAAGATGGTTACGGACGGAAAGTTCAGAGAAGATCTTTTTTACAGGATTAATGTATTCCCTATCACCGTCCCACCCTTAAAAGACCGTAAAGAAGATATCCCCCTTTTAGCCCACTACTTTCTAAAAATATATGCTGACAAGTTGGCAAAGCCCGTAAATGCAATACCGGATTCCGCTTTGAGCCAGCTGCTTGAATATAATTGGCCAGGTAACGTCCGTGAATTGGAAAATATAATTGAACGTGGCATCATTTTAAGCCCTGGGAGCAGCTTTGTCGTTCCTGATGCTTTGACATTCTCTTCTGGTAATATATACGATTCTGAGGTGTTAACCCTTAATGAGAATGAACGTAGGCATATATTATTAGCGTTGCGAAAAACCAATGGCAAGGTTCACGGTCCAGGCGGGGCAGCAGCACTGCTTGATATCAACCCAAACACACTTATTTCACGTATGAAAAAGCAAAAATTAAAAAAAGCATCGCTTTTTCGATAGGATAGGGCTCGAGAGTGAATGGTTAAGCCACAACCCTGAACATGTGGATGAAGCGGGGATCGAGGTCATCGACAACTACCTGTGCATACTCCCTCTCAATTTCCTTGAACAATTCCGTGAAGATTGTTCCATATTGAGAGGATATTTCGTCCAGGTCCAAGCCGCTCGTGGCAGCTATCCATTCGGCAAAGGATGTTTTGACCTCTGTTTTTATGGCCGGCGGATCCTGGCTGTCCCACAGTGCCGTGAAAAAGGTCTTGAACTCCTTCAGAGGGATATGGATGGCTTTGGACGACCCCCTGCAATGAGCCGCCCACATGGTCAAAAGGAGGTTTTTGTAGGTTAGGGGGGGATGGGTCTGTTCTTGGGATTCTTCGATCTCCTGGAGATCGAACAGCTTGTCCAGGGACATGATCCGGTCGAGCAGGGACTCGATGGTGCGGAGGTCTTCTGCGGTCTGGAATTCTCGATAAATGATTCCGGTGGCATAGTTGTCGAAAAACAATGGCTTTTGAATCAGCAACCCGCCGAGAACCCCCATGAAGGTTTCCCCCCAGAAGCTCAAGCGCAGGCCCGTCCGCAAATACCAGCTTTCCTTTTGCCAGGCCTCGGTTTTCCATTTCAAGGCCAGGGCCTGGCCGTAACCCACCCGAAAGACGTCGGACAAAGGGTAGGTGCTGATCAGTTGCCGGTGGTCTTCGGACAGGTTTTCAAGGCCGATACTGATAAATCCACAGGCCTTTTTAACGATCTCTCCCAGATCCTGCCGGTTGCTGACCTTTTTGTGGTCAGCAATGACAAGGTTGTTGCACAGCCCGGCAAACTCGGCTTGAAGCTGCATTTTAAGCTCGACCTGGTCAATGGCGGCCAGTGCGCTGCCGAACAGAGTGTCTGTTCCCAGCAGGTTGCCGGTTGTCAGGGGTACGGGTGGACGCAAGGCGCCGGTTGATGCGGTTTCCGTGTATTTGGCCGGTCTGTGGGGAAGGTCCCGCGGTTCCAGCGGTTGGTAAACCCCCACGGCCTCGTCTTGGGGCAGGAAGCCTTTTTCGGCCAGCCTCACGTTTCTGAGGCGGTAAAGCTCTTCCTCTGTTTCAGCCGGGATGATGGTGACCGTTTCCATCAAAAGGTTGCGGTACAGTAGATAGTCATTTGTGGCAATCTGGTGCAGCAGGGCCGGGAACAGCCTCATGCGCTGCTGCTTGAAATCATCGATGGTTTCATTGGTTTCCGGTTCGCCGTCGGAATCGGTCCCTGTGGGCAGTTCCTTGACCCTGAAATAAAAGACGTCGTCAATTGTCGCGAATTCCGGGCCAAAGTCTGTTACATCCTGATCATCCTCCCGAACGCCCACGTCGATATTGCGGTAGAGAAAAAACTCGGTAAGGGTCTGTTTTTCGTCGGCACACCAACGGGAAAAACGGTCGGGGTCTGCCGCCATCAGCAGGCTGAACCACTTGGTGGCTGCCAGAGGATCCACGGTGTCCCCATCCCAGATGTCCATGTCCAGGATGTAGTCCCACTGCTTGACAGAAGCCAGAGAAAGGATCGGCAACGCATCCTGGAGGCCTATTTCGTTGACCAGCAGATAGAGGTCTTCTTCTGGAAAGGAGTGCACCAGTTCCGCGGGCCTTTCAACAGCCATGATTTTTTCCACGACCTGTTCCGCAGGAATGCCGAGGAGGGATTGCCTTTTTTCCTGAAGGTCCAGGGACCGCCGGCGTATGAGGGCGTTTACTTTATTTTCAGACATTTTATTTCAACCACTTAGGACACAAAGAATGTAAAAGATAAAAATCACATTTCCATTTATTACCAGAAGCAGATAGATGGGCGCAAACGGAAAATATGCCATCTACAGGTGTCAGGTTTCGGGTTGCGAGTTACGGGTTGCGAGTTACAGGTTGCAGGTTTCGAGTCCCTGGTCAAGTCCTGATTAAATGTTGTCACTTAAATTGTTTTTTGCCAGGCGTTCATTTTCCGGCATGGATAAATCCCTGCACTACATGGTTGGATAGAAAAATGGGCATGTAGTTCAGGGCTTCAGCCCTGCAGAGCCGACTTCTGTCCATAACCGGCAGGCACAAGGCCGGCCCCTACACGTTTTCCGCTATCCGTCTTCTGCTTTCCGACACACTGACCACAGACTACCGCTCACTTTCTAATCTTCCTCCGTCTTCCGGCCCTCGGACGTCCAGGGCGCGATCCGGAACAACAGCAGCATGCCGGGAATGGCCATGGCCGTACAGAACAGGAAGAAGGCGGTCCAGCCGAAATGCTTAGCCATGTACCCTGTCGGGGTGGCGGCGAGCACGCGCGGGATTCCCATGAGGCTGCTGAGCAGGGCATACTGGGTTGCCGTGAACTTCTTGTTGGTGAGGCTCGCCATGTATGCGGCAAAGGCGGCCGTACCCATCCCGCCGCTCAGGTTTTCAAAGGCGATTACGGCGGAAAGCATGGCAACGCTGTTGCCCATGGCAGCCAGCAGGGCAAAGCCCGCAGTTGAAATGGCCTGCAGAAATCCGAATATCCAGAGGCAGCGACTGATGCCTGCCCGCAGCATGAGGATGCCGCCGGCAATTCCGCCGAAAATGGTAGCCCAGAACCCGAAAAGTTTCACCACGGTACCGATCTGGGTTTTCGTGAAGCCGATGTCCAGGTAGAAGGGGGTGGTCATGGCCGTTGCCATGGTGTCGCCGATTTTGTAGAGCAGGATGAAAACCAGGATCAAAACGGCGCCGTCACGCTTGAAGTATTCGGTCAGTGGGGTGATGACCGCTTCGGCCAGGGTTTGCGGTGTACCGGCAGGTGTTTCTGGTTCAGGGGCCAACAGGGTGACAAGCAGGCTCGGAAGCATACAGGCCGCCATGACCTGGTACACCATCGTGTAGGAGATGTGGTCAGCCAGGATCAATCCCCCGCCGGAAGCCAGCAGCATGCCAACCCGATAGCCGTTGATGTAGAGCGAAGATCCCAGTCCGAGTTCTGCATCGGACAGATCCTCCCGGCGGTAGGCATCCACGATGATATCCTGACTGGCGCTGAAAAAAGTGACCAGAAAGGCCACCAGGGCGACCATCCACGGAGCCCGGGCAGGGTCGGTGAATCCCAGGGCCGATATGGCCAGTATGAGCAGGACCTGTCCCATGAACAACCACCCTTTCCTGCGTCCCAGAAAGGGCAGGGTGAAGCGGTCCAGAAAAGGGGCCCAGAGGAATTTCAAGGTGTAGGGGAGCCCGACGAGGCCCATGATGCCGATTACCGTCAGGTCGATGCCCTCTTCCTGCATCCAGGCCTGGAGCACGGTGATGGTCAGCAGGAGAGGCAGGCCGCATGCAAAGCCCATGAGCAGCGCCACCAGCATGCGCGGGCTGAATGCTGTTTTAAGGATGGGCGGGCTGGGGCTTGATGGCATGGCTCTGATCTCACCTGCTTGGAAAGGACAAATTACCAAACGTGTTTGGAGCTGTTCGACGTTTGTTTATTCCGTGGAAAGCTGTTCAGGCGTCACAACCGGGCCATACGTTTCCCGTAATGCCAGGAGGCCCTTTTTCTGTTCTTCGAGCACCTGGAAAAGTTTTTGGGGGATTTTTTCCTCTTGCCCGTAGGCCTTGGTTTGAAGGCCGATCCTGGCAACGATTTTGTCGATATAAAGGGAAAATTGCCGGGTGTAAAGGTCTTCGGTGTATTCCTTGGCAATGATGGAATTGAAAAGGGCCAGCAGATCTTTGAATTTCGGCAGAAAACCGATGGGCGTGTCGATGACTTCAACCTCGCCGTGGGCCTTTCTTTCCAGCCAGGCCAGCCATACCTTGACATCTTTTTTCACCGAGCAGTTGCTGCGATTCACCGCCGCGCGCCGCGTGGGTCAGGAAGTAGTTCAATCCGGCCATAACGGGTTTTTTACCCTCGGAGATCTTCGGATTGTTGAAAAACTTGAACTGGGCATCCATATAGTCTCCCAGGGCTCCCGGGATAAAAGGCGCATTGGCCCAGGGCGCCCGTTTGACACCGGTGGCGCCGATTTCGGTGGCTGTAGCCGCCGAGACGATGCAGGCGCCGATGGCAACGCCGTGGTCGGGATTTTTGGCTGCCCATACCGGCGGCATGGTGTCGCTGTCCCGTCCGCTGTAGGTGATCACCCGCGTTTCCACACCCCGGGGATCTTCAGCCCTTTCCGAATAATTGGCCAGGGAGGTCGATGACACCGTGCAGCGGGAATTGGGGTGGGACATGGGGATTTCGCCGCCCTCTGCATTTTTTTTGCCCGCGTACCAATCCCCTTGAAAATTCCGGCCCTTTTCAGGGGCTGGCTCGCCGTTTCCCACCCATTGGGGCACGTTGTTGTCATCGATCAGTACATTGGACCAGATGACCTCGTGGCCCTGATTGCGCAGGATGTCCATGAGCATGGGGTCGCCTTCCTGGTTGACATCCTCCACGATTCCGAAAATGCCGCATTCCGGATTCATGGAGCGGATGCTGCCGTCGTCGGCAATCCACATCTGGGCCAGGTCGTCGCCCACGAAGTGGTTGCCGGCCATGGCGGTGGTGGTTTTTCCACAACCGCTCGGTGCCGCGCCGGTGCACCAGGTCTGGCGGCCGCCGGACCCGTCGATACCGGTGATGAACATGTGCTCGGACAACTCATTCCCCCTGTTTTCATAGACAGCCTTGTCCACGGAGAAACGGTGGTTGCCTTTTTTCAGCAGCAGGGTGTTGCCCGCATAGGTACAGTTGAAACTGTAGGTCGTTCGGTAGCTCCGATCCATGAAAACACGTGCGCTGGGCAGGTCTTCCGGCCGGTTGAGGCCTTCACTGTGGACATTGGTGTAAAAATGGCCAAGGCGGCCCACTTCTTGATTAAAGTCGGCATAGGCGTTGCGGTACAGAATCTCGGCGCTGTGGGATACATATGCGGAACTGGTGATTTCCAGGGCGGGGTTGGAAACCGGTGATCCCACCGGCCCGCGCATATAAAATCCGACCACCATGGTTTTGCCATGCATGATGTTGGACATGATCTCACGGATTTCATCGAGGGCGTCGGAGCGTTCCATGCGGTTGGCCAGGGAACTGATTTTTTCATCCGGGTCGGCAATGTAGTAGGTCCGGTCGATGATGCGCCCCTGCTCATCCTTGAGGTCGAAGTGAATGGTGTGGCCCTGCATGGGCAGGGGTGCCTCCTCCCCCTTGGCCAGTGCCATGGCGCGAATGAATTCCCGGTCGTCTTCGGATCCGGTATTGATAAATACGGCCTCGGGTTGGCACATGGCAATGGCATTGGCGATGTTGATGTTGATGGCAGGGTCGGTGATCTGTTTCAGGCGGGCGAGATGGTCGCTGTCCAGTTTTTCCTGAAAAAGGGCCATGGCTGCGTCATAATCGTGAATACCGCCAATTTCCGCGATAATATCGATACCTCTGTCTTTAGATTCCATAAGATTTTCCTCAAACGAAAAAATTACGCCTGGCAGTTGAACTTCTCATCCGCAGGCATGTGTATGTCGATCCAGGCCAGCACTTTGTCGAATTCCTCTTGCACTTCCCTGAGCGCTTTCCCCCGGTGGCTTACCCGGCTCTTTTCTTCCCGGGTGAGTTGGGCAAAGGTTTTTTTTAAAGGGGTGAAATAAAAGATGGGGTCGTAGCCGAATCCGTTTTCCCCTTGCGGTTCCCTGGTCAGGACGCCACGGCACTCCCCTTCATAGGTCAACGCCGGTCCTGTGGGTACGGCGATGGATATCACGCAGGCAAAGGCGGCCCCGCGGTTGTCGTGCGTCTGCATGGCCTGAAGCAGTTTTTGGCACCGGTCCTGGTCAGTGGCGTCCGGCCCGGCAAAACGGGCCGAGTGAACGCCAGGCGCATTGTCCAGAGCATCGACCATAAGGCCGGAATCGTCGGCTATTGCCGGTATTCCCAGTATCCGGGCCGTGAAACTCGCTTTTTTATAGGAATTTTCATCGAAAGTTTCGCCGTCTTCTTCCACTTCCGGAATCGGGCCGAAATCATCCAGATTCTTGACCAGCACCGGAAAGCCTTCCAAAAGAGCGCTTATTTCAGCAACTTTGCCTTTGTTGCGCGTGGCAAGGACAATCGATGTGAGATTGTTTTTTTGCATGATTACTTAAATAATAGAACCGCTCCGAATGTCAACCCCAAGGTTGCAACAACAGGGTCAAGTCCTGATTAAAGGTTGTCACTTTACATGTTGCATTGCAACGTTTTGATACTTGATAATTGGAGATTGAAAATTGAATATTGGATATTCAAAAAGAAAAAAGAAGAATGTCCAATATCCAATAACGAATAAACAATTTCCAAGTGTCCTCTGAGGTTCTGCAGCTCTGGGGTTCTGGCCTCTTTGGGCAGGCACAAGGCCGGCCCCTACACGTTTTCCGCTATCCGTTTTCTGCTTTCCGACAGACCGACCACAGACGACCGACTACCGCCCACCTTCTCATTTTCTTACCTTCTGATGTTCTGTTGTTCTGGGTTTCTGTGGCTCTGAAGTTCTGACTATCTGGCCGCTGAAGAACCGTCCACCGACACCCGAAACCCTACTTTTCCGACCCCTGCCCTCCAACCTCTATGGTTCTGGCTGTTATAGCATCTGAACATCGGGTCGGTCGGTCTCCGAGCCCTGGAAACGGATGAACGCTCCCTGGCTGCCATGCCCCAGGGTGCAGTTGACAACACAGGTTTTCCCCAGTTGTTTGACGCCCGGCCGTTCGTGGATATGGCCGCAGAGCACCATCCGCGGCTCTTTGCAGCGGATGAATTCAAACAGGTTTTTACTGCCGGCGTGAAATTTTCCCATGACCTCATCCAGGATACCCCAGGGCGGCGTGTGCGCTACGAGGATGGTTTTAGGGCTTACCAGCGGGGCAATTGCTCGCAGCAGCCTGTTTTCCCTGAGGGCGATCCGTGATCGAAAGGGCAGGGGAACGGTTCCATTCAAACCCACTATGTTGAACGCCGTGTGGTGCGTGGGAGGCATATCGTCCGATGATATGCCGGCACTACGGCTGATCTGCCGGCCGATCAGTTTGCGGTCGGTGTTGCCCCGGATGGCAAAGACCGGAACCGGTAATTTGGCCAGATGCCTGACAACAAAAGGGGATGCCCGGTAACTGGTCAGATCCCCGGCTACGACCACAAGGTCCGGGGACAACCGGTTTACGTTGGCGGAAATGCAATCCAGGCGTCGCTGCCGGGCGTGTATGTCGGCAACAGCGTAAATTCTCAAAACCAAACCTCTCCTTTGCCGGTTGACTGGCAGTGGCCGCTAGGCTACCATCCAAATTCTCATACTTCCTTGCACACAGCTGCCCAGGAAACATGTGAAACGATTATTATGTTTTCACGTACGATATAAGCAATTGCATGAAAAGTTGATGCATGTTTTTAATTTATATGATTGGCGTTGTAAAACAAAAACGTTTTTTTTGAATTTGAATTCATCCTGCGCTGCAAGCAACGGGATGAACTCAAATTAAGGAGGCACATATGGAGACGATTTCCTACGGACTGGAGGACAGGGTTTTTGTGGTGACCGGGGGCTCAAGGGGCATCGGACTGGCGCTGGCCAAAACACTTCTCGATCAGAAGGCCAAGGTGGTTATCTGCGGCAGAAAGCAGGTGGGTCTCGACCAGGCGGTTGAGGAACTAAAGGGAGGGGAGCGGCTGCTGGCCGTGCCGGCACACATTGCCAAGGCGGAAGATGTGGATAGCCTGTTCGATCAAACCCTCAAGGTTTTTGGCCGGCTGGACGGTCTGGTTAACAATATGGGTATGAACATCATCACGTCCGTGGTGGATGCAGACCCTTCCTTGTGGCAGAAGATCATTGACTCCAATCTCAACGGTGCTTTTTTGTGCTCACGCCGGGCCGGCCAGATCATGCGCGAACAGAAAAGCGGAAAAATCGTCAGCGTGAGCTCTTTGGCAGCCCATCGGTCGTCCCCGGCCATGGGGCTGTACGGCATTGCCAAGGCAGCCATCGAAATGATGACCAAGGTGCTGGCTCAGGAACTGGCATTGTTCAATATCCAGGCCAATGCCGTGGCGCCGACCATGGTCCGGACGTCCTTCAGCCAGCCGTTCTGGTCAAATGAGGACCTTTACGCTCAAATCGTAAAAGGTATCCCTCTGGGCAGGATAGCGGAGCCAGAAGACGTGGTCCACCCCATCCTGTT
>QMMS01000133.1 GCA_003647375.1 Deltaproteobacteria bacterium | reverse complement strand
CAGCCTAACAGCCTTCTGTGTTCTGTATTCTTTTTCCTGTATACTGTTTTCTACCAAGCAATTCCCAACATCAAACAATTCAACCCGCTACCGATACCCAGCATCCCCACCAGGTCGTTTACTTTGAAAAAATCACGTTCAGCAGCGATGGCAGCCGTGATGGGCAGGGATACAGTTCCTATATTGCCCAGATACGGATATGTTACAAAATCTCGTTCTCTGGAAATGCCAATGGCCTTCAAAATCGTGTCCTGGTGAGTCGAACCAACCTGGTGACAGACGGTCTTGTCAGGCTGGGCCGCAGTAAGTGAGAGTGTATTACGGAATGCCCGGTATGTCTCTATGCCCAGCGCTACCCCATGTTTCAAAACTCCCACAGAATCCGTGTTCATGACCTGTTTTCCCACAGCGGAGATACCACTGTCAGGCCCCCAGGTACAAAGGGTATGATGTTCGGTGGCGCATCTATAGTCCCCCCCCAGGAGTCGGTGGTTTTGGTCAGACAGAGACGCATCCGTCAGCAGCACGGCAACAGCTCCTGAACCACCTGTCAGGGTAGCAACTGTCTGCTTGAACACATCCATGGTTCCGGCCTCCAGCATTCTTTGGATGGTGCTGTCTACAATCTCCCGAGCGGATTCACAGGATACCACGAGCCCGGCGGATATCTGGCCGAGTTCGATGGCATTCGCCACCTGAACCATTCCATTCAGAATTCCGAGACATGCATTGGAAACATCGTAAACCAGCGTGTCCGGTCCTAGCCCCAGGCCATTGGATACGGCACAGGCTGTAGCCGGTTCCAGATTATCGCGGCAAACCCCGCCGTACACCAGCATCCGGATCGCCCGGGGATCGATCCCTGCTGCTGCAATGGATTTTTCTCCCGCAAGAATCGCACCTTGCGCCATCCTAAAGCCTGGATCCCAGAATCTTCTTTCACGAATACCCGTGAGTGATTCCAACTGCCCTTTCTGAAAGTGGAGAGTGTCGTAAAGCGGTGCCAGGCGTTTTTCCAGATCTTCCGAACTCACCACATTCGGGGGCAGTTCATATCCGAAAGAGGTTATATGGACCTTTGAGTATTTCATTTTTTTGGTTCCAAGCCGATAGAAAAATTTTCCATATGATAAATGGGCAATCCGTCAACTGTCAACAGACTATCGGCAGTCAATACGGGAAATGGCTTTTTCACAACGCTTGTCACCACTGCGATAAGCTCCATGCGCTTGTTTTCAGGTGTAATCTGTCCGCGATAGGTCCATTGATGATGGATATCCGATTTCAGGGTAAAGCAATGATCGTGGGCCAGATGTGACCAGCGATCCAGGGCCATGAACTTCAGCAGCTGTATCAAGGACTCCAGACCCAGAGAGCCCGGGCAGACCGGATCACCCAGAAAATGTGCTTTGAAAAACCATTCCTCGGGCAAAACTTCTTTCGAAGCCTTGATGATACCGTACCCATGGGGTCCTCCTTCCGGGAAATACGCATCGATGCGATCGATCATGCGTATGGCCCGTCCAGGCAGTACCGCATTGCCATGGACATGCCCGGCGGGATCGTCCGGTGCCGCAGGTGCATGATCCGGCATCACCACCCGCTTACTGGTTGCCGAATCTTCGGGGAAGGTATATCGAGACATATCGATCTGCTGCAATCCCACCTGTTCAGACAGGGCTTTTTGGGTAAAAAAACCAAAATGAGTCTGTCCCTGATAGATCATCTCCCCGGATTTCAGGATCTGGAAATCAAAGTGTTCGATGATCATGTCACCGGCCTCAGACACCTGTGTCAAACGTGCCCGCGTGGTAAGGGACGAAGTTTCTGCAGACACATCTCCTCTGATTTCAGCAGTACCACCCAGGTTTCGGAACCTGAGATCTTTTTCACTCCGCAAGGCCGAACCCAGGTATGCAGCCAGCCAGCCACAGGGCTGAAGTGCAATTTCATTCAGAACACAAAACGGCATCAAAGGTGTACGGTTGGCACGGAAAAACCAGTCACCCGGATCAACATCCAATTCGGCTTCGATCCAGCCATCGGGTTTCAGTACCCAGGGTTCAGGCTCAACTGCAACCACCCGGTCCATGAACAGATAGGGTGGTCTCGGCAACCTGGCAATAAACCGGTGGCTGTCAAATTCCCCGTACGGTTCTCCAAAGGCCCGAGAAGGACTGCCAAAGGCGAATTCTTCCAGTTGTTGCCGATTGAATATCGCTTGGCTCACATTTTCAGTCATTGACGTTTTTTTCATGGTCCGGGGAATTTCCCATGGGTCGGTTTGTTTTGCGCCACGCCTCCAGATACCCTCTATTTCTTCCCGTGTGCCATGAGTCAGCTTCAGGGAAATACTGTCAAAAAAAACAATGTAATATCCATCGGCAGTCATGTGAGCATCGGCAATAGCATATGGCTCCGGGCCATACCCCATTTCCTTGATTTCGATTTCATACACCACATGGTGTGTGTTCGGTGTCACAGGCCCCCGGCATTTCAACACACTTTCAACCCCTACAACCGGTTCATAACATGCATTCTCTTTTTCACTGATCCATCCGATGCGTTGCAGAAATACCCGCAATGTGTGTGCACAACATTCGTACATGAGCGTGCCCGGCATAACCATGTCATCGACAAAATGACATGTCAGAAACCAATCGTCTGGATGAACATCTGCTTCAGCGCATATCATACCCCTGCCAAAAGACCCGCCATAGGGATCGAATGTGAGAACGCGATCGATGAGGTGCATGTGCCCGCCCGGCAGCCATAGAGAGGGTGCCATGGTTTTATCTTGAAACGCCTCACCAAATGCACCGCCCAGGCGCCCTGATCTCAGGGCATCCAGTGCAGCCTCGGAAAACGCATCCATTGTTACCGGGGCCGGATGCAGCCATTCACGCTTAACCATTTCTTTTTTACGAGCACCGTCGGTCTTTTTAGCGACGATCCCCCCGGAGCTCCGCACTTCCTCCTCGGTAAAGAAACCCGCGCAACCATCTTTCATTTGAATTAGCAGATTGTCACCGATAAACCCTTTGAATTTAAAAAAGAAAAGGTGCGTATCTCCCTGACGTATGAACTTTTCGATCTCAATATCGTATCGAATCGTCTCGCCCGGCTGCGGCAGTCCCCTGAAAAATGTCACGCAGGCATCCAGCAAACGATAGGTTCTCCTGCCCTTGACCACGTGATCGATTCCCAGGTAGGAGCTGAGAAACAGATCTGCCTGGCCTGCCTCCACCGATATGCAGGCAGGTGCGCGGTTGCCATCCAGATACCAGGCCCCCGGAAGCACATCGTGTTCAGTGACAATCCGGCCACCGCCCAAAGAACATTTTTTACCCACAAGGGATACAACCCTGTCCACGAGCATGAGGGGTTCGTCCGGCAATCGCACACGGGCCTGGTAGGTATCAACCACTTCGAATTCAGGGCCGAATACCTTGGCTACGGATCCTGTGGCAAACTCCAGGCAGTCTTTTCTGGAATAAACCGGGGCAATTCCCGAGGACTGTCGCTTCCCGGATCCTGTCACAATTGCCCCGGTCTGGTCGGCTTGCTCTATATGAACAGACAGGAGCTGGGCCTGCAAGGCAATGGCTTCCTCGTAGTTTTTCGTCATCCGGCTGGAAAATTCCAGGAAAGATTTGTGTGCTGCAGAGGTTGCCTGGGCATTTTCCTGAACAGATTGCATGAGTTCCCGGGTCACCTGGTCTGGAACGCTTTCATACTGATATCCAGGGATGGACTCTGTTTTGAACAGGGGATCGGTTGGCTCATCGATTTTCGATTTTCCCTGAAGTGAAATATCTGAATCGGTTTTGTCCGGTAGTAATGGTGGCAGGGTAAGAAAGGGGGTTTTAGCACCCACACGTATATGGATTTGGTTCGAGGCCTTCGCTTTCAACATACCAGTCGGCCCTAACAGCAATTCATCATTATTATTTATTATTTCTGGTGGATAGGTTGTTTTCCCATATAATTTATCGAGATCGACACCAACTCTTTCCGCACTCAAAGCACCCAATATTTTCAACACTGCAAGGTATTCGTTGTCATCGCTTCGGCTGACAGCTACGGCAAGATGGGGACTGCCTTCGAGGGTTTGCTGTATCATCCGCGTGCAGGAAGCACGGGGTCCCATTTCGACAAAAACACGGATACCATCATCGTAGGCCTGTTGAATGGTCCGGGTAAAATCGAACCCGTTAAGTGCCTGGTCCAGTATGGATGCAGCAGCTTTCTCGCTGGTCAAGTCATACGCATGACCCCATGCGCAACTGTAGAAACGAATATTCCCGGGCGGGTCTATGGGGTGCAGATGAAGTTGTCGGTAGTCATCCTCGACTGGTTTGACCGCATCACAGTGAACCGTCACCACACCGTCCAGAATAACGGCATTACAACCCAGCATCTTGACAACCTTCCGGATGGATTCTTTCTCTCCACCAATGACGGATTCCCTGGGCGAATTGATAATCAACAGGCGGGTCATGGGGAATTGTTCAATAACAGTCATGACCTCATCTGCCGCTCGATTCACGGCCACCACCTGCCATTCAAACCGTTTTTCCGGATCGATGTTCCATGCCCCCCTTAGGGAAAGGCACGGCCCGGTCAACTCGGTTTTGAACAAAGGTGATTCAACCATCCGTTCCAACAGACGATCTTGACCCTTCCAGGCACCCATGGCAACCAATCCTGCAGTTTCGCCAAGGCTGTATCCGATGACTGCATTGGGCTGGTTTATGAACTGCAGCATGAGTCTTGCCGTAACACTTCCGTGCATGACCTGCCCGAAAATTGCATGCAGTGGATCGGCATGGATCTGATGCAAGGCATGTGTTTCCCACCGTTTTTCCCAGGACGTCCCATAAGGTACAAAGCGTTCGGGAATCATTTGTCTTTTCAATTGCCGGGTCTCAGCGTCCATCCGGCACAGAATCGACGGCCATTGGATACCCATGTCTCGTCCCATACCAAGATAGTGGTTTCCGGAGCCAGGAAAAACAAAGGCAATGCCGGCAGAGGTTCCCAGGGGCTCAGGCGTGTAAAATATGTTTGCATGCCCCGGAGCAGAACCTTTTTTCCCTGAAGTGACTAACTGTTTGGCTTTGTGAATCTCGTTCTCAGCTTCGTGGACATCTTTGATCACCAGGCTGAGCGCTCTTTTCTTATCCGGTCTACCACCCTTTTTTTCATACCAGATCCGAGCGATCCTCTCCATGGGCCGTCCCTTGGAAACTCCGGTACGGATCTGGTCCCAAAGAACTCCCAGATTCTCTATGATCTCGTGGCCATGATCACCTTCAACGACAAAAAGACCGCTGGATTGGTATCCCAGAGGACGAAGCTTGTCTTGAGCGACTCCTTGGGCCGATATTATCCCGGCTTCTTCATACCCTTCCAGAAGAACATGTGTGCAATTTCCATCGGACGTCATGACGGCCACACACGCCCGACGGGGATTGGTTTGCCGGTTCCGAAACCAGTACTGAGGTTTGATGGGAACGTGAAAACGTTCTTTCCATGCGTTATCGCCAGGCGATCGATAGTTCGGCAGGGGTGGTATAAGGGCATGGTAAAGACACAGGCTTGTTTTCACAAGGGAAGACAAGCCTGAAGCGGCGCCCATGTGTCCGACAATCGGTTTGGTGCTGTTGACGGCACAATGCTGCCCCGTGCCGGTCGAAATCGCATTCAATACTTTTGACTCCATGGCGTCTTCATCATAAATGCCACTTCCGTGCGCCTCAAACAGGCTGATATCCGACGAGTCAATACCAGCCTCCTGAATACCACGCTCAAGTGATATCCGGTACGCTTCCGGTGATACAGTCGCGCTATCCGTCGCCATCCCACCGGCAGCGCCAAAACCTTTGATGATGGCATAAATACGATCTTTTCCTGTGATGGCGTCATCCAGGCGTTTGAGAACCAGCGCCGTACCGCCTTCTCCGGGGAGAGTGCCCTGAGCAGACGAATCAAAGGGCGATACACACCCTGCATCGGAATAGGGCCTGACCTGATGGTGCGTAGCCAGGTATCGAAGATCCCCGGTAAAATCTACAGCACCCACCAACATCATGTCTGTGTCGTTGTTCTGCAAGGCTCTGACGCCTATTTCCAAGGCTTTTATGCCGGCTGCCTCTTCGCACGAGACCACAAAACTGGGCCCGCCCAATAGAAATTCCTTGGCGATACGGCTCGCAATGACGCTGGGCAAGGCGCCCAGGGTCCGATTGGAAGTCAACGGCCGGCTGATGGATGCTTCCAGGGAACGAACCCATTCAGCGATATCTGAATCTTGAAGGTTCAACCCATATTTTTTTTCCCATCGACGGACACTTTTTTTCACGATCCATCTCAAATGAAAATTGGTGGCTTCGTAGTCAAAATCAGCACCCACCATCACGCCCATCCGAGGCCTTTTCTCCTTGAGGGTGACACCTGCATCGATCAGGGCGTTTCTACAGAGCGTCATCATGAGGAGATGCTGCGGCAGAATATCTGGAATTTCATTGGGGGGAATGCGAAACACACCCATATCCAGGGAAATCTCTTCCATGAATGCGCCGTGTTCCGGAACCATCTGCCGGAAATAGGTATCTGTGCCGATTTGTGCACCGCGAAGATGGGAATGATGTTCAATGATGGATTTTCCACTGAAAACAGCCTCTTGAAAAGCTCTCAGGGTCGACAGCTTCCCCATGGCAGCGCTCATTCCTATGATCGCCACCAGGGGTTTTTCCATTGTCGATGTTTTAGGACAATCATCATCATCGGCGTTCTCTGCAACAACTTGTTTTTGCAGATTTACAGCACCTTTTTCGCGCGTATCCGGATTCAACCATTCTTCCAGGAGCATATGGGCATTGATACCGCCGAATCCAAATGCACTGACAGCGGCCCGGCGCGGGGTATCGGCATCTCGTGGGGCCCAGTCCGCCACTTCCGCCTGGATCCTGAAGGGGCTATCTATCAATGGACTGTTTTCAGTTGGTTCCGTAAAATTGTTTGATGGCGGTAGCTTCTTGTGCTTTAGTGAAAGTAACACTTTAAGTGTTCCAGCTGCCCCGGCACCTGTTAAAAGATGCCCAATCGTTGATTTGACCGAGCCGATGGGACAAACGCCGGTATCGGTTGCAATGCCCTGCCACAGGGTTGCGAGACTGCTCAGTTCGGTATGATCCCCAAGGGGTGTGCCTGCCCCGTGGCATTCGATCAGGTCGACCTGATCCGGTGCCCACCCGGTAGCATCATAGGCAGTACGCATGGCCCTTAACTGGCCTTCACTCATGGGCGCCAGGAGACTTCCCCCCATATCGTTGGAAAGTCCGATGCCCTTGATGACCGCCAGAATGTCGTCATCGTCCTTTACGGCATCTTCCACACGTTTCAGTACAAACATACCGACACCTTCCCCTACAACCAGACCGTCCGCACGTTTGTCAAATGGCGCGCAACGACCCGACGGCGACAACGCGTGAAGCTGGGAAAATCCAACCTGTGTATAGAGACAGTCAGGCCGCGAAACACCGCCCACCAACATGGCATCCGCCCTGTGTTGCGACAAGGTGTCACAGGCGAGCTTGAATGCCACCAGCGACGACGCACAGGCCGCATCCAATGTATGGGTGCCGTTTCCGAGACCAAGTCCATTTGCCAACAGGGCTGCCGGAAAACCGGTCATCCTCCCGGCCAGGCATTGATTTCCGGTCAGAATCGGCGCCATATCTTCGGCTGTGGAATCAAATAATCGTTTTTCGAGATAAGATCCCAGAATTTTTTCCGCGATCAAAGATGATGCATCTGTGGGGAGGGCGATGGCGGCCAGAATCACACCGGTTCGTTTCCGGTCGATGGATTCATGCCGGGCACTATAAAATGCCTCTCTGCCTGCGTGCAGCACGATCCGGTGAAGAGGGTCGAGATCACTAAGCAGGTCCTGGTCAAGATCGAGATTATCAAAACAATAGTCGATATCCTGATTCAAAAGACAGGCCACCCTGGATACCGCTTTGTCGGGCCGCGATCCTTCTGTAGTCATCTCGGTTGGGTCTACCCGCCAACGATCCTTCCCGCTCTCCTGACAGGCATCTCTTTTGTGAACCAGGTTGCTCCAGAAAGTGTCCAGGGTGTCCGCACCAGGTAAGAGTCCGGCCATGCTGACAATGGCGATATTGTATGGTCCGGGTTTTGGTATGTTGTGTCGTATGGTTTTCACATGCGATTCTTTATTCATCTATGGAATATTGGATTTGTGGAATGATGGAATGATGAATTGTTGGCAGTAAATAGCGCAGTCAGCCCTTATTGCACTCCGTGTTTCATATGGTCTTCCCTTTCTGGCCTTACATACCTGAGTCATGCTCTTATTACAAATAAATTCGCAAAGCTAATCTATCGAATGCGGCTTCGCCGCTTTTTATTGTAATTTTTCAGACCTCTACACAACAAAGAGGCAACTCACTAAGGCCGATGGGTGATCCCTGTGCGATCGTGAAACTGTCTGAGGTCTTTAGTGACTGTTATGCCGAACAGCATGACACTTATCGAAACATCGCAAATTCAATCTCTTTGATATAAAATTGTATTTAAATTTTGGCCCTGTTCGGCATTACAGTCACTTTGGAACGAGTTTTTCACGGTTGCACAGGGATTATCGATCGGCCGGAACATACACCTACTTTTTCTTTATAGTTTCGTATTTTTTAATCCAACACACTTTTTTCTCAAATCACTACCTATTTCATACCCGTATTTAATGCGAATTTTTGCAGGATTGCTTTTTGATTTGGTTATGGGAAACTGCCCATACCACGCCTGCCGGCAGAACAGGTGGCCTGACATCATGATGCTTTGTCAGGCACAAAACTAACAATTGAAAAGGAGAAAGACGCCATGATTAGAACACAGAAGTGGATGACGATTTTTACGGTGATAGCCCTGGTCATGCTGATGACCGGCCTTGCATTCGCCGAGGACCAGGGGAACATCAATATCAACACGGCCACGGTGGAGGAACTGGTACAACTGGATCGTGTCGGCCCCCGTTATGCAGAAAAAATAGTTGCTTTTCGTCAGGAGAACGGTCTCTTTAAAACGCCTGAGGACATCATGTTGGTATCAGGCATCGGCCAGAAAACATTCGAAATTAATAAAGACCGGATCATTGTTAAATAATACTTAGCGTGCGACCCCGCGGGCTCCCGTCGTATCATCTCAAAGGAGTCGTTTCATTCGATGAAGGCAATTCTCTTGCCTTTCCCGCTATTCGATCCCGCGGGGTCAGCATCTAAATTAAAAAGCATTCTAAATGGAGAAATGCAATGGACTACGCTTACCAACGGCTGGATATCTGGAAAAAGGCGGTCGATCTTTCCATCAAAGTCATTCAATGTATCGCGGAAGTGGCCGATGAGATGGAAAATCAACGCCTCACAGGAGAAATCGAAATGAGTGCCGTCAATATCGCCACCAACATCGCCAAGGGAAAAGCCTGTTTGTCAGAGGAGGATTTCATCTACTATCTGTTTTTATCCAAGAGATCGCTCTACGAAACCATGACACTGCTGGAAATTCTCAAAGCCAAACAGATTATTACAGATGAATGCTACGCGGAAATCGATACAAAAGGGAAGAACATCACGACCATGCTCATCGAATTTATCCGTTCAATCAAAGAAACCGGCAGCCCCTATCAGGCCGAGAATTATCAGGCTGCTTACAATAACCCAAGATGAGCGTTTCAAATTTTAAGGATAGGAGGTAAGAGATGAGCTATATATATGAAAAATTAGACGTCTGGCAAAAAGCCATACAGTTTGCTGGGGACGTCATTGAATCCGTGTCGCGGATGAGCAGTAAAGATCACCATCAAGAGGTTTTACAAAAAACAGAAGGGAGCGCAGCCAACATAGCCGGCGCCATTGCCATGGGAAAATCCTACAGTTCAAAACACGATTTTGCCAGGCATCTATATCAATCGAGGGGATCGTTGTACAAAACCATGACCCTGTTGGAACTGCTGAAGCGCAAACATCTTATCACTGAGGAAATATTCGCTGATTTCGACAGCAGGGGCAACCAACTGACTGCCATGCTGACCGCCCTGATCAAATCGATTTACGCACCAAAATCAGATAATGGCAAACAACCATCATAGTCTACAAATTCCAGAGAAGAGACTGAAAATATCCGTCGATTACAGGGAAAAAACATCTGGAATCGTTGAGCTGCTAAATAGAAGCGGATTTATTGTTCATTCCAAATCCTTGAAGCATACCTGTCAATTAATGAGATGGATGGGACAACAGTTTGTAAAACTTTCCGATGGGATATCCCCAAGATCCGGCCATCGCCCCAAAAGGCAACTGTCAAAACAGTTGTATGTCCTGCAAGGACTCCCGAATGTTGGTCCAACTCTTTCCAAAAAGCTTCTCGGTCATTTTAAATCTGTACGAAATGTAATGACTGCCAATGAAAAAAAATTATTACAAGTCGCCGGTATCGGCCCCAAGAAAGTAAAAGCGATCCAAAAAGTGTTGGAATAAGTCATTCTGAGCAGTTCATAGGAAATAGCGACGCAGTCGCGTACAATAAAATCGGATAGTTTTTAACTATCCGATTTTATTTTTGGATTGACAATTCCTCCTAAAGATGTTCATATCTTGAACGCATTTTATCGCGCTATCCAAACAATCAAATCATCATCAACATTAAGGTTACTTTTTTGTTCCCCGTGTAACCCACCCGGCGGAGCTTTAGGAAAGCCCACTATCAAACCCTAGGCCAGACACCGAAGTAACTTCCGATTTAAAGCGGCAAAAAGATAACCCCGAAAGCGGATGGGTGATCTCTGTGCGAAAGTGAAACTGTCTGAGGTCCATAGAGCCCGTTATGCCGAACAGTTTGTAAATATAACCAGATAAACGCATCCGGTATTCAAAAACAAAATTCATTTTTAAGATATGGCTCTGTTCGGTATTACGGTCTCTTGGGAGCGAGTTTTTCACGTTCGCACAGGGATTAT
>QMMS01000132.1 GCA_003647375.1 Deltaproteobacteria bacterium | reverse complement strand
GATTTAAGGGACAACCCGGGCGGCATACTTTCCCAGGCCATCTCCGTATCAGACCTTTTCATCGAAGAAGGAACCATTCTAACGATCAAAGGACGACTCGATAAGCACAACAATGTTTTTAAAGCACATCCCAGCGACACCCCGAGAAGCTACCCTATCATCATCCTTATCAACGGCGGCAGTGCCAGTGCTTCAGAAATTGTGGCCGGCGCATTAAAAGATCATCAGCGGGCGTTGTTGCTGGGAACACAGACATTTGGCAAGGGCTCCGTCCAAACGGTTGAATCGTTGAGAGATGGTTTTGGCATTAAATTTACCATCGCAAGATATTATACACCCAGTGGTCAATCGATTCAGGCCACCGGTATCGTACCGGATATCGTTGTTCATAAAAAAAGTATCGATAGTAACGATGCCCCCAACCCCGTGGATGGGCTGTTGCATGAAAAAGACCTTAAAAATCATTTAGATGCCAAGCCGTTAAAAGACACAACAAAGCAGATTGACGGGCCGGAGAAAAATCTACCGCAACCAAACGCTATGTTGCTGGAAAATATTCAGAATGACAACCAGGTAATGCGCGCACTGGAGATCCTGATCAGCTATGACATTTTCAAAGATTTAAGTAATGGCAAGTAAGCGCCCCAAAAAAAAAACCGTAGTAAAAAAAAGAAAAACATCCAAAAAAAAGAATCAGTTTCGGCAGTTTATAAAGATCCCGATCAGTCTATGCATATTGATCGTTCTTGTCATCCTGGCCGGCACCCTGACGCATCACTTCCTCTCAAAGAGGCGTCCCGTCAAGACGATTGAAGGCAATTTTGAAAAAAGCCGGAATCACCTGCCGGACTTTCGGTTCGAGATATATCCCGAAAAGGATATCCCCCTGCTCAAAGAAAAAAAGCCGCCCAAAACAACGCCGATTGAAAAATCACCACGGGTTGCCCTCATTGTTGATGATATCGGCTATGATCGTGCAGTCGTAAAAAAATTTCTCAGTTTAAATCTACCCATAACCCTTTCGATACTTCCCAAAAGCCCGTTCACAAAAAGCATTGTTGATGAGGCCCGAAAGAACCATGTCGAAATCATGCTTCACCAACCCATGGAGCCCTTTGAATATCCACGGATCAACCCGGGTCCGGGCACATTGCTGACCAACATGACACCGGACGAACTGGTTCAGCAACTCATTCAAAACCTTGAGGAGATGCCTTTTGTATCAGGTATCAATAACCACATGGGCTCAAAAATGACTGCAAACGCCTCTCAAATGCGTCAGGTTTTCTCAGTTCTGAAACAGCGTAACCTTTTTTTCATCGACAGCCGGACAACAGAAAAAACAATCTGTCGTCCTTCGGCAAGCCTGTTACAGATCCCCTTTGGCGAACGAGATGTTTTTATTGATCATTTTCAAGATAGTGACTTCATCAAAAAACAACTTTACGAGCTTGTTCGCATAGCGACAACACATGATTTCGCCATCGGGATTGCACACCCCTATACCAAAACCTATCAAGTGCTTAAGACCTGCCTGCCTGATCTGAAACAAAAGGTGCGGTTCGTGCCGGTTTCAGAGGTCGTCCGGGTTTCCGGATAAATACGCCTTCATGAAATGTCAGCCGTAACCCGGATTCCTCAGCGGTTTGATACGTTTCTTTGGAAGGCATCCGAGGTGAAGCCGTATATGCATACTGCGATCCTCGGATAACGCCCCAAATGGGCGTATCAGGCCGCTGAGGCATTCGGGTTGGAGCAGGCAATCGCTACCCAGCTATCCTCATGCAGTTCTTCTAAAATCCTCAGACCCTGTTGCTGCATTTTTTTCAAAACATCTCCACAATTATCTTTATAGATACCCGAACAGATCAAAACACTTTTTGGCAACATATGCCGGCCAATGGTTCCAAGAAGTTTTAAAATTGCTTCCGAAAGAATATTGGCCGCAATGAGATCAAATCGCCCGTCAATACCATCTGCCAAGTTACCCGCCTTTACTTCAAAACATGGCTGACTGATGTGATTTAACAGAAGATTCTTCTCAGCGATACCCAGGGCGGTCTCATCATTATCAATACCCACAAGCCGGTCCGCGCCCAACCTGGCGGCTGCAATCATTAATATTCCCGAGCCTGTTCCAATATCCAGGAAAGTAGCTCCTGCTGAGAGGTATCTCTCTATGAGCGTAATGCATAAGGCTGTTGTCGGGTGTGTTCCGGTACCAAATGCCATGCCTGGGTCGATTTCCAGTACAATTTCATCTGATTCGGCATTGTAATCCCGCCAGGTCGGTTTAACCGTTATCCTGGAAGTTATGCGTTGTGGCCAAAAAAAAGCCTTCCATGACTCGGCCCAGTCTTCCTCATCCATCTGCCTAAATTCCTTGTTGCAGTGGACCCCGAGGGTTCTTTCCAAAGACCGAATCTTTTTCTCTAGTTCATTTAACTTGTCGGCCGTTTGAGGCGTATCCGGAAAAAACCCGATGACGGCGTGTTGTAAAGGCCCAATACAAGCACCCTCGCCCCACGTCTCTTCCGGCGCAAGCTCCGGGTCCTCGATCTGGACACCTTTCAGGCCAAGGTCGTAGAATATCTCTGAAATCAAATCCGTCGCAAGCTGCGTGTTCTCATGATAAAAAATAATTTTTGCCGCTATCCATTTCATAAAATTATCGTTCCGTAAAATTACCATTTCTCCTTGGGCGGATTAAAGTAACCAAAAGACAGGTCGGGAAACTCTTTTTGAATACGCTTGAGCAGGTATCGAACACCCAGGGCATCTCCGCATGGTGCTGCACGGTTCATGGCCTCATAGTAACGGAGGGGATCAAAATTCAGGTTTCGCCACTGAATCCGGTGAATCGGATAGTTCTTTAAAAATGAAATCAGGCTTTCGAGCTCTTCCGGCGTATCGGTTATGCCGGGCATGTTCAGATAGTTGATCGAAACATATAGGCCTCTCTCCAAAGACAATCCAATACTGTTCATGACACTGGAAAAATCATAACCTTTTGGTCGGAAATAGGCATGATACCATCTTTTTCTGAAGCTGTTGATACTGATTCGAACACTGTCGATGCCGGCTGAGATTAACCGTTCGAGCTCTTTGGTGAGACTACCGTTGGTATTCACATGGATCGTACCCCGGGCTGTTTTAGAACGTATCAGACGAACAGCCGGTTCTATGACATGGGTCGCCAGCAAGGGATCTCCTTCACAACCCTGGCCAAAGCTGACAATGCCTTTTGCAACGCGCCCGATATGGATCAAGGCAACGTCTGCAATCTCCTCCGGTTGCGGTGTAAACGATATTCGTTCCTGGCTGCAGGATATCTCCCCCTGTTTTTGAAGAGACAAACATCCCAGACACTGAGCATTACAGTTGGTTGCGGTTGGCAACGGTGCCTCGTATCGACCCAGGAAAAAATTTTTCCCTGCAGGGCATCCATACGTCAGCGCACAGGTTTCAAGGTGTTTCCTCAACTTGTTGCCGGGAAGTTCTTTTCGCATGCTTTCTACACCGGCGACGACATGGCGCTTCTTCATCAGCCGGAGATCCTGTCGTCTTTCCCGGTCAACACAAACTACAGCAGATCGGAACGCATCTCGGTGCCAGCCCACCGCTCCATATGAAAAGAGCGGCAGAGACCTGACTTGTCTGGTGGCCTGATAGCCGCTGATATGTGTGACAATATACCCGGGAGAATTAAATGCGGCAACAGGATAGATGCGCTCTGAAGGAAGATAGGGGTTGTGCGTCATCACTTCAAGTTGCCGGTTTTGCACACTATACAGTATCGGCGTCCGGTCCGGCAGAAACATCAACTCGCTGCCGAAAGGCATACGCAGCGTTCCGCCCATCGTTAAGGGCTTCAAGACCGTCCCTGACATGCCCACCGCAGCATATCCCTCCAGTTCAAAGATCTCCCCTTCAGGATTGGCCACAACAGCGGTCAGCCATTGTCGGTTCGTTTCGAAACGTGCAGCGTTTTTCATTTTTTAATATTGTCGTCGCTATCTCTATAACAGCTTTCATCCATGGTATATGTGCCTAACGATGTGCCCCAGTTCTGGAAAAATCAACGCCTTGCAGGCAAGTTTGCAGGCCCTGAGGCTGCCGGGCATGCAAAAAACTGCGGCCCCACCGATAATTCCGGCGGTAGCACGGGACATTATGGCAGCAGAATCAATTTTCTCTAAACTTAATTGCGCAAACACAGGTCCAAATGCCGTGAGCTCCTTTTGAAACAAAGGTGATATAGCTTCAATGGTCACATCTTTACTGCTGATACCTGTGCCCCCCGTCAACAAAACCACCTGGGCACCCGACAGATCGATAGCATCAAACAAGGCTGTTGCAATGCATCTTTTATCGTCCGGAACAACCTTGTGGAGGGCGACGGTATGCCCTTCCTTTTCAGATCTCTTCTTCATCCACAAGCCACTGCCATCCTCAGCAATTGTTCGTGTGCTCGATACCGATATGATGGCAATCTTAAGTGATTTGGGTGCATTTTTTTTATGCTCTTTCGTTCCCATCTTTTCTCCTTTATAGTGTTGCCCTTATCGGGAGTGCTCTTATCCAGCGTATTATAAGGGTTGTTTCTAATGAATATATTCCGAATAAGTCCCTCAGCCGAGAGGATTCCGGAGCAACCGGAACGTTATTTTGACAAATGTTATATTCGGCCACAATATAAACTACCTCCTAATGAATTGACAATGTAAAAGTGTCTAATTTGCCTTGATTTTAAACCCGTTGTCTTTTAATGTGGTTCCTCGGTAGGATTTTACCCTTTTACCTGAAAGCAACATCGCGCTGCTTCAGCATTTTGTTTCACGGAATATATTTGAATTTTTTCGGATGACACAACAAGCGTGCACCGGTATCATATTGGCGGGAGGCGAAAGCAAAAGACTGAACAACGTCGAAAAATCGAATCTCCTTGTCGGAGACAAGCGTATCATCGAGCGGATGATGACCGTTTTTGAAAAGCTCTTTAGCGAAATCATCCTGGTCTCCAATCACCCGACATCATATCTTGAATGGAACGCCATCGTCGTTAAGGATATCTATACCAAAAGAAGTTCCTTAACCGGAATTCACTCGGGTTTGTTTTATACAAGAACCGACCATGCATTTATTGCGGCATGCGACACCCCTTTCTTGAAAATGGATCTGGTAAAAGTCATTGTCCAGCATGTCGAGTCCGGTGCCGATGTCGTTATTCCAAGAACAGAGGTTGGGATTGAACCGCTGTGTGCCGTTTATTCCCGGCGGTGCCTTCAAACCGTTCAAAACGCCCTGGAGCAGAACCATCTGAAAATACGTGATCTTTTCAATAAATTAAACGTAAAAGAGGTCCCGGAAACCGTTTTACGGAAAATGGATTCCGGCCTTATTTCGTTTTTTAACATCAACACACCAGATGACCTGGAAAAAGCAAACAGGATGATCAATGAAAATGGACATCAAACAGCTAGTTCATGAAATTAAGAATCATCCGGATTATGAAAAGGCCGGTATGATTTTATGTCACAACGGTATCGTCCGGAGCACCTCACGTGATGGTGAACCTGTAACAGGATTAACGGTACAGGTGGATCACGCCCGGCTGCGCAGCATCATTGAAGAACACAAACAGGATCCCGGTATCATTGAAATTCTCGTAGAAATACAGGAAAACCAGAGACTGTCTGTGGGGGATGATGTCATGTTTCTGGTTGTCGCAGGCGACATACGGGAAAACGTGATCAGCACCCTGCAGGGCACCTTGGATGCCATCAAATCGACGGCTACCCAAAAAACAGAGTTTTTTAAAAACACATGAATCATTCTTCAAGGTAAGGTTATAAAATGTCTGATTTTTCACATGTCGATTCCAAGGGCCGGGTCAGAATGGTAGATGTAACCGAAAAAAAACCGTCGCTTCGCAAGGCCCTGGCTCAGGCCGTTGTTCACATGCAACCGGATACCTTCGATCGTATCATCGCCCAGAACGTCAAAAAGGGAAACGTGCTTGAAACGGCCAGAATCGCCGGTATTCTGGCAGCCAAAAAAACATCGTCCCTTATTCCCATGTGCCATCCACTCAACATCACCCACGCGCAGATCGATTTTTTTCCGGACAAACAGAAGCATGAAATCCGTATAGAGGCCCTCATGCGAATCGTCGATCAAACAGGTATCGAGATGGAAGCGCTCACAGCGGTATGCATATCGGCTCTGACGATCTACGACATGTGTAAATCTTTAGATAAAAATATTCATATTTCAAATATTTGTCTCTTAAAAAAATCCGGCGGCAAGAGCGGTGATTTCGTTCGCCGGAAAACCCCTGATATGGACAAATGATGTCTATTACTCTGTCGGTATCAGAAGCCTCGCTCGTCTTGACGGCAGGCACCTTCCTCGGGCTTCTTCTTGGGTGGCTTCTGGCAAAATACCGGCTGACCCCTTCTCTTGTAAAAAGCAAAGCCGAAGGTGACGCCCACCTGGAAACACTCCAGAATAAAATGATAGAGATAGAAGATTTTAGGGCCCGGGTAGCTACGGCTCAAACAGAAATAAAATCCCTAACCAGTCAATTGCTTCACGTGTCACAAGAACGGTCTGCCGCCTCAAGCAAGTTGGAACACATGGCGTCACTCCAAAGCAGTCTGAAAACGCGCGAGCAGGAGCTCTCGGCTCTTCGGGTAACGATTTCCGACCTAAGGGAGCAGATTGCAACCCTGGAAACCACCATTGACAAGGAAAAAGCTTCTTTCGAGGAAAAAATTTCCTTGTTGCGGGAACTGCGAACCAGCCTGACAGAAACATACAAAGCCCTTTCTGCCGGCGCCCTCAGGGAAAACAATCAGGTTTTCATTGATCTTGCCAAAACCACCTTCTCGAAATATATCGACTCCGCAAAGACAGACTTTGATACACGGGGAAAAGCCGTCAAAGAAAGTATTCTGCCCCTCCACGAAGCCCTCAATCGTTATGATGAACACATTCGGGCCATGGAAAGGTCCAGGGAAAAAGCTTACGGGGGTCTGTCTGCCCAGGTTCAGTCCCTGATTCAGACCCAGGACATCTTGCAAAAAGAAACCGGTAAGCTGGTCAACGCCCTGCGTGTACCGCATATACGGGGAAGATGGGGTGAAATTACCTTAAGGCGCGTTGCCGAACTCAGCGGTATGCAAAACCATTGTGATTTTTTCGAACAGGCCTCAACGCGTTCCAAAGAGGGCCTCCTGAGGCCTGACATGGTCGTACAGCTCCCGGGTCAGCGACAAATCATCATCGATGCCAAGGTGCCTCTCGTTGCCTATATAGATGCTATCGAGGCCGATTCAGAAGAAAAAAGAGAAGAACGTCTCACAACACATGCCCGGCATGTCAAAACACACATCAATCAGTTATCCCAAAAAGCCTACTGGACACAATTCAAACCGACACCTGAATTTGTTGTCTTGTTTATCCCGGGTGAAAACTTCTTTTCTGCAGCATTGTCAAAAAACCCACAGCTGATTGAACTGGGTGTCCAAAAAAATGTGATTCTTGCCACCCCAACGACGCTGATTTCTCTTTTAAAAACAGTTGCTTTTGGATGGCAGCAGGAAAAATTGACCGAAAATGCCCGGAAAATCAGCGAATTGGGTACCGAACTGTTTGAGCGTCTCTCAACCATGGGGCAACACATCAACAACCTTGGCAGGGATATCGAGCGCTCCTCCCACACCTACAACAAGGTTGTCGGATCTCTGGAACGCAGGGTGCTCAGCTCCGCCCGAAAGTTTAAAGACCTGGGCATTACCCAAAAAGATCAGAACAAAACATTGACCGTGACGCCTATCGATTCAACCACACGAACACTTAGAATGGACGATTCCTGATGCACATTTCTGTCTCAAAAACGAGTCTCCTCCGGCTGCTCAGCCTTGTTTTCATCCTTTTTATACTTTCAGGATGCGGTATATTTCTGAAGGCACCGGATGTTACTTCAACAACATCCCTGAAAAAACTGAAGGTTTCTCATTATCCTGAGTTTTCAGACGATCACGCATACAAAGACCTGGGTGTCAGTATTGAACAAAGCCTGGACTATTTGCACAGAATCCCGGCAGACCGTGAATTTTCCTTTGGAAAAGATATCTTCACAGCAGCACACCTCATCGCTTCTCATGAACTTTTTTTGAATTTTCTTCATAAGAATCCTTCCCGGAATGAACTCAACCGGTTTATTGCCTCAAACTATACGGTATATCAATCTGTTGGGAGCAACCGTAAAAGAGACGTTCTTTTTACCGGATATTACGAACCAACTATTTTGGGAAGCCTCACATCAAACGAAGACTATCGGTTCCCTGCATATGCCACCCCCTCGGACTTGATAGCTGTCGACCTGTCTCTTTTCTCGGAACGCTTTGCCGGTGAAAAAATTGTCGGAAGGTATACCGGCAATACCATCGTTCCGTACTATGAACGAAAGGAGATCAGTGAACTCGAAGCTTTTTCAGAGGCCAGTGAAATCCTTGCCTGGGTAAAAGATCCTGTCGATTTGTTTTTCCTCCAGATTCAAGGGTCCGGCAGAATCCTGCTGCCCGATGGTGAACAAATAAATCTTCACTACCACACCACCAACGGGCATCCATATCGCAGCATCGGAAAACTGCTCATCGATGAAGAAAAAATCACCCGGGAAGAGATGTCGATGCAAAAAATCCGCTCCTATCTTCATGCAAATCCGGACGAAATGAATCGGATTTTAAACCATAATCCAAGCTATGTGTTTTTCAAGTTGGAAAAAGAAGGGCCCATCGGATACCTGCAGGTACCGTTGACCGCCGAAAGATCCCTTGCCCTGGATCGTCGCATCTTTCCACCTGCCGCCATTGTCTATATTGAAACATCCAGACCGGTTGTGGACAGGGAAGGACGAATCGAGACATGGGAAGCGTTTAAAGGGTTTGTCCTCAACCAGGATACCGGCGGTGCCATCCGGGGACCTGGCCGGGCCGATCTTTTTTGGGGAAACAGTCCCTATGCAGAACTTGCGGCCGGACACATGCAGCATACCGGAACCATCTATTTTCTTATCCTGAAGCTGGAAGGCGCATAATAGTTGACACATTGGCTGTTTATACTATATCTCATGAAAGAAATTTGCCTGAAATAAAGTACGCTTGTTTTATTAAATTTAAATGAAACAATCCCTTTCGCGAGCCCTAAGAACGGCAGGAAACACGTACTAAATATTTTCGGGTAGTTAGGAGATTATATGTTTGGTATTGGAATGCCGGAAATGCTGTTGATTCTGGCTGTTGCGCTCATTGTTATCGGCCCGAAAAAACTTCCTGATCTTGCCAAATCCCTTGGCCGGGCCATGGGTGAGTTTAAAAAAGCCACCAGTGAAATTAAGGAGTCCATCGGCGTGGATGCCGACCTTAAGGAGGTCAAGGAGACCTTCACGGACATTCAGAAAGATATTAAAGGGACCGTCAGCTTCGACAATATCGATGAATACCAGCCGGACCCAGACAAGCCCATAGACAGCGCAACCAGCGCATCCCCTGACGTCCAAAAGGTAGAGACAGCAGACAGCGACGAAGCGCTCGGGGACCTGAAGCAGGCATTTGATCACATGAATCATAAGGATGCCGATCCTCCCACTGATACCACTTCAGAAGCAGATGAATCCGGAACCAGCCCTGACGCGATGAAAGAGGAATCCAACCGCGATGAAAGAGGATGATAAACGCCCTTTTGCCAGCCATCTGGAAGAACTGAGAAACCGCCTTATCAAATCTTTTATTGCCGTCGGGGTGGGCTTTGCAGTCTGTTACGGCTTCAAGGAAAAGCTGTTCCAAATACTGACGGCGCCCTTGATTTCGGTGATGAAACCCGGTGAAACCCTCATTTATACCAACCTTCCGGAAGCCTTCTTTACCTTCCTGAAGTCAGCACTTCTGTCCGGAATCTTACTGGCATCTCCCATCATTATCTACCAATTCTGGATGTTTACGGCACCAGGGCTGTATCAGAAGGAAAAACGCCTTCTGCTTCCGGTTGTCTTTTTGTCATCGGCTTTTTTTATCGGGGGGGCTTTGTTCGGATACTATGTCGTCTTTCCCTGGGGATTTAAATTTTTTCTGGGATTTGCCTCCGAAACCATCCGGCCACTGCCTTCCATGAAGGAATACCTCAGCTTTTCATCCAAGTTGCTTCTGGCGTTTGGACTGGTGTTCGAACTGCCCCTCGTCATTACATTTCTGGCAAAACTTGGGCTGGTATCGGTCGAATTTTTAAAGAAAAACAGAAAATATGCACTACTCCTTTTTTTTGCCGGCGCCGCCATACTGACCCCACCGGATGTTGTGACACAAGTCATGATGGCGTTACCCTTGATGGTACTCTATGAAGTCAGTATCATCGGTGCGCGGATCTTTGGAAAAAAGAAATCGGCAGAGGATATTGAGACCGATGTTAAAGAGTCGGAAGCCTAACCCAAAGTATGGATAACCTCGCAATAGTATTGCCTGATAAAAACTTCTTTGATATTGTTCAAAAATACCAGCCTTGTTTAACCATAAAGCGTCATTGTGATTCCATGCCAGACCTTCAGAAATTAAAGAAGTTTGATTTTGAAGAAGTTACCGACATACCCAAGGCAAGAGGTTGTGACCATTAAAGATATAAAACAAGCTATCATTGCCGGTGAAAACGAACATGCCGTGGCAATCGCTAACACGCTTATCAACAGGGGTGTTACGCCTGCAGAGATTATTATCAATGGCGTTACAAAGGCGATGGAGTATCTGGATAAAAAATGCACGATTCAGGATTTCTGTCTTTTAGAGCTGATGTTAGCAGGAAGGGCTGCCATGGATGTTATCGATCATCTTTGTGCTGAAGGAACATTAAACGGTGGTGCATCGCTCGATTCTAACCCGTTTTCGAGACAAAAGATCATCTTAGGAACAATTAAAGGGGATATACATGAGATAGGGAAAAATATTTTTTCAATGGTTATGAAATCCTATGGATATAACGTTATCGATATGGGAAAAGACGTTGAT
>QMMS01000131.1 GCA_003647375.1 Deltaproteobacteria bacterium | reverse complement strand
TGTAGTTAGGATCTAATTTTATAGCTTTCTCAAAATAGAAAAGTGTTTTGGTTGATCGACTTTGTCGATTCAAATAATCCATTCCCTTAAGGTATGCATCATAGGCAACAATATTACTTGTCTCTCTACTGGCAAATTGTTTTTGCTCCGCTTTCGCCAATTTCACTTCTAATGCGGCGACTATCTTTTGGGTGATCTTATCCTGCAAACCAAAAATATTGTCCATATTGCCGTCATAACGCTCTGCCCACAGATGCTTGTCGGTGATGGCATCAATAAGTTGGGCGTTTATTCGTACTTGCTCCCCGGCCTTACGAACGCTTCCTTCGAGGAAGTATTTTACACCAAGCTTTGCTGCTATTTGCTTAGCCTCTATAGACTTCCTCTTATATGCGAATGCCGAGTTGCGGGAGATTACCAACAGACCAGAGATCTTTGACAAATCGGTCGTCAGATCCTCGGTCATCCCATCGCTAAAATACTCCTGCTTTGGGTCGGCACTCATATTGATAAAGGGGAGAATAGCGATGGATGGTTTTTCCGGTGATTCAAGTTGCTCCTCCACCAGAGGCTTCGGTGATTCTATATCCAGAAGAACCTTGTATATCCTGACAGGCTCCTTGATGTTCTTTACATCATGCTCACCAAGGTACTCAAAGCCAAGATCAAGTTTGTCTTTTACATGATCGTAAGCATTTCGGGATATGCATATACCTCCTGGATCGGCGAGTCCTTCAATTCTTGCAGCAACATTCACACCGCTTCCATATATACGATCTCCATCCTGAACCACATCTCCAATATTCAAACCGATACGAAATTCCAACCGTTTGTCCTCAACAAACCGTGCATTCTCTTTCTTCAGTTTCTTCTGTATCTCCATAGCACATTGGACTGCATCAAAAGCACTGGAGAACTCGGCAAGCAGATTGTCACCAGGATTGTCAACAACACGACCGGAATGTTGTTGAATTTGATAAGACATGATCTGTCGGTACTTTTTCAATGTCTCGATTGTATGAACCTCATCATCCGCCATAAGGATGCTGTAGCCTTTCACATCAGCAGAAAGAATGGCTCGGAGTTTGCGTGTGACTTTTTGTTTGTCTTCGGGCATTGGATCACCTTCCGGTTATTGTTTGAAGATGATATATTATGGAAAGGTTGTGATTTTAACGAGTTACAACGTAGTTATATTATTTGAAGAGATGGGTCAAGGAATTAACAATTTCATGGTTGCCGCCTTGTGATATCTTATCCGAAAACCAAATATCACCCGGGTACAAATACATGGAGAACATGGCCGGTTTCAGGAGCATCAAAAAACCTGTGATACTTGAGATTCCCACAATAATAATTTCCACGCCCACCGGTAAAGATATCCCATTTCTTACAAAAATGCAAAAAAGGGCAGATCCCATAGAATTGAAGTTGCCCTTTTTCAACAACAAATCTTCAAAAAACAATTGTTACGGTGTGGTTTAAATTTCTTGGATTATGTCAACTGATTGATATCAATTGAGATCCAACCTTGTGTTACATAACCTTCAGATAGTAGGGATCATCGAGGATGGTCAAGTCGTTCACTTTTAATTTTGGGACGATTGATAGGTTGAAATTGCTCATATCCGGTTTTGAAAACCGTGCGTTACAACCACGATATTAGGGCTATCGAAGAATCCAATAAGCCGGAAAATGTTCGATCCAGCGGAAACCCTCATCTCCCAGAGATCTTGGGTGCTCACCAGTTTCTTGAAATACTGTGATGGTACCTGCTCGAGATCTTCAACCAATTGTAAAACCCAAGTCACAATCAGGGGAAAACGTTTTCACCCAGATAATTCCTGAGATAGTCAACCAAGAAGTGAAAATATCATCCCTGATAAAAACCGGGGATATGTTTGACATCTGATCGCTGTTAAGGGACTCTGTATTATCCGATAAGCTTTCTGAGAACATACGGCAGGATACCGCCGTTTAAAAAATATTCCACATCCACTACCGTATCAAGCCGGGCCGTCACCTCAAAGCTGATTTTTGTTCCGTCCTCCTTTACGGCCTCGACCTGCAGTGTCTTTCGCGGTGTGATATCCTGAATGCCACTGATGGAAAACAGTTCAGATCCGTCCAGACCCAGGCTCGACCAGCTGTCTCCCTCTTTGAATACCAACGGCAGCACACCCATGCCCACCAGATTGCTGCGGTGTATGCGCTCGTAAGAACCGGTGATAACCGCCTTAACTCCCAGCAGATTGGAACCTTTGGCCGCCCAGTCCCGAGACGATCCGGCACCGTATTCCTTGCCGCCCAACACGATGAGGGGTGTGCCTTCTTTCTTGTATTCCATGGCGGCTTCGTAGACGAACATCTTCTTTTTGTCCGGAAACTTCAATGTAAAACTGCCCTCTTTGGGATCCACCAGATTGTTTTTAATGCGAATATTACCGAAGGTGCCCCGCATCATCACTTCATGGTTGCCCCGGCGAGATCCGTAGGAATTGAAGGTGGCAGGTGAAACGGATTTGGAGATCAAGTATTTACCGGCGGGATATTCGGCGGGAATCGCCCCTGCAGGAGAGATGTGATCCGTGGTCACGGTATCACCCAGAACAAGCAGGGTCTGTGCTCCAACGATATCCGGCGGAGCATCTGCATCCTTGGAAAAATTTTCAAAGTAAGGCGGATTTTTTATATACGTGGATGTTTCGTCCCAGGCATAGGTAGTGCTTTCGGCCACATCAAGTTCCTGCCAGAACGCATCGCCTTCAAAAATCCGGCTGTATTCCTCCCGGTAGAATTCCTGCTTGACGTGGGCACCGACCAACGTGGCGATTTCTGCGTGGTCCGGCCAGATCTCATTCATGTACACGGGCTCCCCATTGGGATCGATTCCCACCGGTTCCGCGTATAGATCGGTATCGATCCGGCCTGCCAACGCAAAGGCCACCACCAGCATGGGAGAGGCCAGGAAATTGGATTTGATGGACTGATGGATGCGGGCTTCGAAATTTCGGTTCCCTGAAAGCACCGAAGAGACGTTGAGATCATTTTCCCGAATGGCCTGTTCGATGACCGGGTGCAGCGGGCCGCTGTTGCCGATGCAGGTGGTGCATCCGAACCCGGCCGTGTGAAAACCCAACGCTTCCAAATAAGGCATGACCCCGGCAGCTTCCAGATATCGATTGACCACCCTGGATCCGGGCGCCAGGGATGTTTTTACAAAGGGCGGCACCCGCAACCCCCGCTTGACCGCGTTGCGCGCCAGGAGACCTGCCCCTATCAGTACGAAGGGATTGGATGTGTTGGTGCACGAGGTGATGGCGGCAATCACGATGCTGCCGTCGCCGATCTTCACCGGAGTGCCGTTGAGTTCCAGATCGAAAAGCCGCTGATTCACCGGTACACACCGGCGGGTCCGGCGGGTTTCGCAGCCGGACTCGTTGATGAAGGTGGAGTAGTCGGATAGATCCGTATCCCGCTCGTATTCACACCCGATGATGTGGGCAAATGTTTCCTTGATCTCCTGAAGTTCGATTCGGTCATGGGGCTTGGCCGGCCCGGATATGGCCGGTTTCACCGTGGCAAGATCCAGCTCCAGCACATCCGTGTATTCCGGATCGGTCTCGCCCGTATAGAAAAGACCCATTTCACGTGCGCAGGTGTCCACGATGCGGGCTTGTTCTGCCCGGTTGGTCATTTCGAGATAATTCACGGTTTTTTCATCCACCGGAAAAAAACCCATGGTGGCACCGTATTCCGGGGACATGTTGGCGATGGTGGCCCGGTCCGGCACGGAAAGCTGCTTCATGCCCGGTCCGAAAAACTCTACGAACTTTTCCACCACTTTGTATTCCCTGAGCATCTGGGTCACCCGCAGCACCAGGTCCGTGGCGGTCACCCCGGGCTTCAGCACTCCGGTCATCCGCACACCGATCACTTCGGGAATCGACATGTAGTAGGGTTGGCCTAACATCACAGCCTCCGCCTCGATACCGCCAACACCCCATCCCATCACACCGATGCCGTTGATCATGGTGGTGTGAGAGTCCAGACCCACAACCGTGTCCGGGTATGCTAAGGGTTGACCGTCCAATTCCACGGTAACAATGGTCTTCCCCAGGTATTCCAGATTGACCTGATGGCAGATGCCCGAACGGGGCGGCACGACACTAAAGTTGTCGAAACTCTTCTGCGCCCATTTTAAAAACGTGTATCGTTCGCCATTACGTTCGTATTCCTTGGCCACATTGAGCTGCGGGCAATCGCTCGTCCCGTAATAGTCCACCTGCACGGAATGGTCGATGACAAGATCCACCGGCACCAGGGGGTTGATCTTTTTGGGGTCTCCCCCCATATCCTTCATGGCGTCCCGCATGGCCGCCAGGTCCACCACCGCCGGCACGCCGGTAAAATCCTGCATCAATACCCGTGCCGGATGATAGGGGATCTCCACCGGTGCATCGTAACGTTTCTGCCAGTTGGCGATGTTGAGCAGGTCTTTTTCCAGCACAATCCGGCCATCCAGTTTTCTAAGCAGGTTTTCCACAAGAATCTTGATGGAAAAGGGCAGACGGTCCACATGAGCAATTCCTTTTTCCCCTAGCTTGTTGATGTCGTATATACCGTAAGATTTTCCCCCCACATTGACCTCTTTGAGAAACTCTCTCTTGTCCATATTACCCTCCTGATATTCGATTTTGCACCACAAAACGCTTAACTTTTTCCCTGCCAACTGTCCGGGCGCATAGTTAGTGTCCCCATCATGGGTGTTGCCCTCAGGATGAGTAGCAATATTCCTGTGAAAGAAATTAACCACAACAGAGCGATAAAGGCAACGTGCATACTGAAGATACGCCGGAGCGCCTGTCTCGTATCCATGATAATTCTTGAGATAGTCAGCCAAGAAGTGAAAACATCGGTCCTGATTATCCGCAAAATCGTAGGACAAATTTATTCAAACGTGTAGATTTCGTACCGGGTTTCATCCCCCAGCAACGCATCGATCTGTTTTTGTATTTCACCGCGTTCAGTGCGTTGAAGCCACGCATTCCAATAATAGACTGATTGCCATTTGGTGACCACCAGACTTTCCCCGGGTTTGTCAACCCGTTTCAATGTTTCCCCGGTGATATACCCTGGGACGCCCAAAGTGATAGATCGCAGCTGATTGATGAATACCAGTAATGCTTCCTTTTTTTCTTCGGGCACGTTTCTTTTGATATGAACCCTGATCATTTTCAAGCCTCCTTTTGATGTTTTTTTATTCGATGGTTACGTATTTCAAAGATGGCCGGCATCAGGATAATACTGCCGAACAGGCAGCCTGCAATGCCGATGACCGCGACAATTCCCATGCTTCTCAGTCCTGGATAATGGGATAGTATGATGGAACCGAAGCCTGCGATGGTGGTCAGAGACGTCAGCACAACGGCCCTGCCGGTTTGGAACAACCCCCTCAAGGGGGTGTGGTAGTTCGGATGCCTGAAGGTGTTGGTAAAATGGACACCATCATCGATACCGATACCGATGATCATCGGTATCACCATGATGTTCAGGAAATTGAAGTCCACCTGAAACAGGGCCATCAATCCCATCAGTATCGACATCCCGATAAAAAGCGGAAGCACCGAGAAAAAGAGATATCTGATATTTCGATAGTAGATCCAGAGGATGACCACGATGCACAGGCTTGCCAGACCCAGTGATGTTTTGAGGTTCTGGAGGATCAGTCGTTTAAGCTCGCCCGTGAGGATATTGGTGCCGGTTAAATGAAAGGAGGCAGGGTCCACACCTGCTTGTGACAGGTTTTGGATGAGTTGGTCCTTGAATTGGATTGTATCCTCATACGACCAGAGATCCAGCGTCGGATGGATGTAGATGATTGCGGTAAATCGATTGCTTTTCTGGAAGGTAAGGCGGCTTAGAATTGAACTTACGCTTGATGTGCGCAGATGTGATGGGAGCAGTGCAGATTGACTGGAAAAACCCTTTCCAAGTTGTTCTATATAGCGGTCATACAGGCCGATGGTTCGAAACCCGTATTTTTTCAGGGCGCTCTCAAGGCTTTGCCGTATTCGATCCAGGTCGAAGTCTTTCGGATGTGACTGCACCCATGCGATGTTACGTTTCTGCAGAGCAGGTGACAACAGAAACCGGCTTGTGGAAATGATCTTGGATATGTTGCCCTGTTCTTTCATGGATTGCAGAGACCGAACCATGGCTGCTTCGCGGTTCATGACGTCTTCTTCGGAAGATCCGGTTACCGTCAGCAGAACCGTGCCGGTGGACCCGCCGAGCCAGGTGGTAACTTTATCCTGCAGTCGCAATACGCTGCTGTCACTGGGCCTGAAGTTTTTAAGGTTGTCATCGAAGTCCACCTGGAAACCGGCGATGACCAGGGCGCTTGTGCACAGGGTGGCCAAGATCAGCGTTCGCCCGGGATGACGCTTTATGGAAGTCAGCAAAGGGGTCAGAAAAAAACCAGCCAGGGTTGCCTTCCCATGGAATCGCCCGGTGCATGAAGTCCAGACAAGGCAGGCAGGCAGGAGTACCAGCATGGCCAGGAGGCAGAATAAAATACCCGTTCCGGTTAAAATGCCGAGTTCCCTGAATCCCTTGAAATCAGAGAGACCAACCGCATAAAAAGCCATGGCGGTGGTGATGCCGCCGATGAATATCCCCATTCCTGTCTCCTGGAATGTGATTTCCAGGCGTGACAGATCGTCAAGATCTGCTATTTCCGGGTCATAAAAACGATTGACGACATGGATAGCAAAATCGATGCCCAGCCCGATCAGGACACAGGCAAATAGACAGGTCAGAATGTTGAGATGCTGAAACAGAATACCGGCAAATCCGATGGTCCAAAGGAGACTCATAACCAGTGGTACGCTGACGAGTAAAAGAATTCCGGGGGTTCGAAACGATATGAAAAACAAGACCATGACACAGACAAAGGAGGTAATCAGAGTGACCTTGATATCCAGCCGGGTAATGGCTTCATCTTTGACGGCAATGGGGTAGCCGCCGGTGTGCTGAATGTGGATGATTGTTTCCGAAAAATCGAGATGTTTTGAAACCTCTCCCAACACTCGTTTTTCCACGACATCGATTGCCTGCATCAACTTTTTGCTGAAGGTGATGTCCTGTGGGGGCTCTGTGGGTGTCAGGAACATGAAATAGGTGCGGTTGTTTCTTGTCCGGTACAGCCCGGTTTCATTGAGCTCACCTTTCTGGTGGAAAGGAATTTGAAGTGTTGAAAAAAGCAGGTCTCCCAGGCCCAGAGGATCTAGGGAAATCATCCGTTTCCCCGCCGGACCCAGCGGTGTCATAAGGAGTTGCCTGTTTTCGCGAACTTTTTGCTCAATTTTCTCGTCTGTCAGATTCTCCGAGAGTTTTTCCATGTTCTCCGGTGTCAGGAGCAGGGGGATATAGGCGAGGAGGGTGTCGAACATGCTCAGGAGCTGCTCGGAATCGCGTCGATGATCCACCTTGGCAATCATGGGGCTTTCAGCATAGTGTCCAGCCAGGGTATCCATGAATTCGGCGATGACCGGCATATCCAGGTTTCCATCCACCTCAATGACCGATATCAACAGAGATTGAAATCCGACTTCCTCGGCGATATCAAAAAAGCGCTGAACTTCCGGGCGGTCTGACGGGAGCAGAGAAAAGAGGCTCAGGTTCAGCTTGAGCCGCAAGGCGGCCATGATCGATATCGCCGTGAGAACCATCGCCATGACGATGATGGCCTTATGGAAGCGGTGGATGAATTGAGACATGGGTCGTGGGACCTCGGCAAAATACATTTTTGAAAGACATCTTATTTATACACTGATTTTGTGGGAAAGTAAAAAGAAAGGGTCTGAGAGGCAGAGGTTTATTGTGTTCATTGAGTTTGTTGGGTTGCTTAAAGTTTTCGGACCTATAAACCAAAAAGAGGCAACGTTTTAAGACCGATGGGTGATCCTTGTGCGATTGTGAAACTGTTTGAGATCTTTAGTAACTGTTATGCCGAACAGTGTGACGATTATCGAAAAAACTCAATAAACTCAATGAACACAACGAACACAATGAACCAGTAGTTCCCTCCAACCCTTTCATATCTTGTTCCCCCCATATTTCTACTCTTTTTAAAATTTGTTGGTCAACAATTCCCAGCTCTTCAGAAGAATCCCCCCCAACCCAAAGAGAATACCACAACCAATGATGCTTCCCAGGATCAGAAGCAGATAGACTCTTGTTTTTGGAAGCTGCAGGAGTTTGGATAAGATAAAACCGCTGAGAATTCCGCACCCTTTCAAAGGCAGAATAGTAATGACAATTACACCGGGTATCCCCAAAGCATGAACCCATTGGAAAAGAGGGGTTTTTTGCCTTTTGGCTTCTTTTTGTTTTCTCCTTGCGGATAATTTCCGAATCAAGGCGCTGTTGGAGATACTTCCGTACAGGTGATAAAAAATGGGTATCTGAAGCGTATCGAGCAGTACGGCAACCGGCAGCAGAAACGAGATTTTGTGACCTATCAACTGGGCGCTGATCAATGCAATGGGGCGCCCTCCCAGATAATAGAGGGGGATAAAGTAGATCACAAAATGTTCTGCAAGGTTGTCTTTAAGGAATAGAATGAGTTCGGTCATGGCATTTTCTGTTTCATAGACAATTACAATTTCAAATTGTGCCGTGTTTTAAGTCGGGCTTTCATGTCTGCATCGTATAAAAAGGTTATCGGTGAAAGAATTTTGACAATCGCAGGTATCGGATCCGATACCGACAGAATATCATAAAAGGTGTCGGAGGTATTGAAACGAAAGAAATCATTCATAATCCGGCTTCGATTCGGATTGAATATAAAGTGAAGAAGATCACCCGGAATCAGCCATCTGCAGGCAATACCGGGACGATACTTTTCGACCGGTTCGAAGTGTTCCCCCATGGCCATCTTGTGCAGGAGGAGCGGAAAGTTGACACCCGCATGAATGGCCAGAGACAGCGAGCCCCAGAATCTCGGATTTATTTCCATCAGTTTGGGCAAGCCGTCCCGGGGATCGACCTTGAATTCAACCATGGCTACCCCGACCCATCCGATCTTTTCGAGAAGCGTTCGTGCCATGTCATAAATGTCGTCGTGCCGGATGCTGACACGCAGGGTGCTGGCGCCTCCTGTGACCGGATATTCCCGTAGCCGTTTATGGACGAATCCGGCTTTTAGGCTGGATTGTTCATCAAATAGAAAAGACGCGCCGTACCCGCTGCCCTCTCTTGGAATGAACTCCTGGATCATGGGAAATGGAAACTGCTGATGAATGGTCTGATATGTTTCCTTGAGCTCCCGTTGGTTCTTCGGATAAGCGACACCCACAGCACCCGAACTGATTTGGGGCTTGATGACCACAGGATACGGAAGCATATCCGCAAGGTCATCAAGTTGAGAGAGGTCCTGAATGTGCCAGGTTTGTGGAACCGGTATGCCCAGTTGCTCAGCTATGTGGATGACATTGGCCTTGTTGCGTACCCGTGCGAGTTTGTCCTTGGGAGGTATCGGCAAATAGGTCAACTGTGAGAACGTGTTCAGATGGCCGGACAAAAGGTATGCGGTATCTTCCTCCATGGGCAGCAGCATCCGAAATGACTTTTTTGTCAGCAGATCATGTATGAATTCCAGAAATTTATCGGGCGACAACCGTGGGGAGGGGTAGACGGTTCTTGTATGACAGTACCTGGAAAAGCCGGACATGGATAGGAGTGTGCTTTCGCCGACAGTTACCCGTATGCGGTTTTGCCCTAAAGTCCTTACGGCTGCAAGGGTTTTGCGCCAGTGCCCATCGGTCACAAACACGTCGGAAAAGGTATTTACCATTCCAGAAGAATACTGTAGGTTGTCTCAAATGTAAACAGGATTGCTGCTGCAATCTTGTGTGACGCGGCTTTGCCGCTATTTGATTCAAGGTTGGAAAAGGTTGTTTTGGAAGATAAGATTTGTGTGATCATACCTGCCTACAATGTTGCAGACACCATTGGCAACGTGGTTGAAGGGGTTTTTCAGCATGTGCGGACAGTCATGGTTGCGGACGATGGCTCCAGAGATGACACAGGGAAAAATGCGCTATCGGCAGGTGCAAAAGTCATTTTCATCGGCAGGAACCGGGGCAAGGGAAATGCGCTCAAAGTGCTGTTCAAGGCAGCTGCGAAGCAGGGTTTTACGGCCGTGATCAGCATGGATGGCGATGGACAGCACAACCCGGATGAAATACCCGGACTGGTTTATGCCCACAAAGAGAGCCCGGGAAACATCATTGTCGGGTCACGCATGCATTCTAGAAAAAACATTCCAAGAGCGCGCTTCAATGCCATGCATGTGGCACGATTTTTTATCTCTCTGGCAGCCAACCAGTTTATCGAGGACACCCAGTGCGGTTTCCGGGTGTACCCGTTGGCACTGATTCAGCGCATGACTTTAACCCAGGAAAAATATGTTACCGAATCGGAGATTCTTATAAAGGCCGGAGATATGGGAACGGTTATCGCGTTCGTCCGGATTGGTGCTATTTATGGCGGGATTCACAGTCATTTCAGACCGGTATTGGATGTCTCCGCCATTACCGCATATATTATTTCCTATTTTCCACTCAAGTTTTTTACCGAGGCGGTTGTTCCGGGAAAACGCTACACTTACACCAAGGGAAACCTTCGGGATCAGATTGCCCGGCACCCGCTTTTGGACAACCTTTACAAAGTGATAACGGCAGCCATCGGCATACCCATGACAGTGATCTGCCTTATTGCGTATCACGGCCTGTCCGTCCTGCTGGGTGATAATTTTACATCAATTCGAATGCTGGGGCATGGGTATTATAAAATCACTCTGGCGGCCCTTCTTCTTCCGGTGATCCTGGTGATTATTATATTTGAAAAGCTGCTAAGCTATATCGGTATCAAGTCGCGGCTCGTGGACGGAATTATCCAAAAATTTTATCCGCATTTGTGGGACTAGTTATCATGAAAGTTCCTCAGCCTGCTCAAACCGGGAGGACATCCAGAGGGAAACATGAAGAATCCGAATTATTCTTGAATAAAGACAATGTGTTTGCTAAGA
>QMMS01000130.1 GCA_003647375.1 Deltaproteobacteria bacterium | reverse complement strand
TAAATTTATTGAAATTTTGGCCAAATATATTCTGGGAAATAGAAATCGAATTGATTATGTTGTTGAACTTGGAAGTGGCATTGGTATTAACTTATTTCTTTTGGCTGACAAACTTGATCAAGCTATGCTAAGGCAGATAACATTTTTTTCTTGTGAATTTACAGATTCTGGGAGAAAAGCCTGTGAAGAGTTACGCAGGTTTAGCAATGGATTAAATATGTCCATAGAGCATTTTGATTATTATAATCCAGATTTTTCGTTTCTTGAGCCAAATAAAAATGTATTATTCTTTACTGCACACTCGATTGAGCAGATTCCGAAAATAGATCGAGCTGTTTTCGAAGCAATGCTGAAGGTATCGGACCAATGCTCTTGCTATCATGCCGAACCCGTTGGATGGCAGTACGACGAAGAATTGAAGATTAAGCGGGAGCAATTTAAGCCATATCATTGGAAACGGAAAATAACGAAATTGGAAAGGAAACTGCGTAAAATTGATCGATGGATGATCTCGAAATTAGGAATTAGTATTGTAGACAGCACAAATAGATATGGAATTGATATAGAGAAAAAGGATATTGGCAAATCGGATAAAGTTTCATCTACTGCAGCACTGTACTCATATTCAAAAGACTATAATACTAATCTTGTCTCGATAATAAAGAAGATGGAAGGCGAGGGATTAATCCACATTGATTTAGAAAAGGTAAATTTGTATGGTAAAAAACCGTTTAATCCAAGTTCGATAATTTCGTGGCATAAAATTGCTGAAAATGAAACTACATAAATTCCCAAAAAAAATCTATAAAAAGACTAAGAAACAGTTAGCTAAAGGGGATGTATTGGTTAAAACCCTTAAGATATTGGTTAAGACCTTTAAAGCTGCTGTAGCAATATTTGGTAAACGAAATGCAGCTCGTATATCCAGCAATTTTGTAGAGCAACTGGCACCGACGCTATCCGTTAAGACAAAATCCGGGCCTATCCGTTTCTACTGCCCAGGCGAAATGCCTTTCCATCGTGCAGACACGTTGTTGACAAAAGAGCCGGATACCATTGAGTGGATTGACAGCTTTCGAGAGAGCTCCGTATTTTGGGATATCGGGGCAAATATTGGCGTGTATAGCTTATATGCAGCTCTAAAACCTGATATGGAGGTGCTGGCATTTGAGCCATCAGCATTTAACTACCATGTTCTCAACAGAAACATTGAGATCAACAGGATGGACGACAAAATACTTTCATTTTGTGTCGCTTTCAACGACACGACGCTCATAGACCATTTGTATATGGTGGACACACATGTAGGGGGTGCACTTTCTAGCTTTGCTGAGTCTATAAACTGGCAGGGGGAAAAATTTTTTGCGAAATATAAGCAGGGAATGATTGGTTTCTCGATAGATGACTTAATAGAGCAATTTTTACCTTCATTTCCAAATTATATTAAAATCGATGTGGATGGAATTGAAGGTAAAATAATCAATGGGGCAAAAAAAACCATTTCAGATAACAGGCTTAGAAGTCTTCTTGTGGAGTTAGATGCAACCAGGGAAGAGTACTGCCAAAATATTATAGACCTCATCGAGGGTGGTGGCATGAAGCTTATGGCGAGAAAGCATGTTACCAAAAAACGCATACGCAACTACATCTTTGTTCGTCAATAAGTCATATTCATACAAAAAATCTTTGCCATCTATACCGGAAGCCGGGCACTATTTCGCCAGGCGCTGAACAAGAGAATCCACAAAGCGCTGGACGATGTTTCGGTTGGCCTTGCGGGAAAGATTCTGAATGTAGACTGATGAGTACTCGGGTTCAATCACCGGGTTTTTGTTGAGCGCCCAGTCGTTGATATCATAGCCGATGAGTGTCATGTAATCCCTGTAGGCGGGTTTGAACAGCTCGACATCCTGTTCAGTGTACCAATACCGCCAGTCGCCAGAGGCTTTTTTACGCACGACTTTCGCCTTGCCTGTTGATGCCGGAACCTCTCCATCTGCCTTGACGGTAAAACCCAGATATTCGTTAAGTGAGTCGAAATTACCGGAAATCATGTCTTCATATTTAAATAGAAACCAATTGTCCCCCAATCCCTTGACAAAGGCGTGCATCCGCTCATAGCGAACCTGCTCTTCGGTGACGGCTTCTTCAATAGAACGGGGCCAGTCCCCGTGCCCGCTGTAGCGAGACAGTTCCGCAAAGGAAATGGATGTGGGATCTTTTTCCTTTTTCAAAACAAGCCTGAGGTGGGTCTTATACTGTTTGATCTTGCCCTTGTGACCTTTGTGCCAGCGATACAGCATGCGGCTGATGGCGGCGTCACGGGGATCCCTGGCAATCCAGACCTTACGGTCATATGATTCTTTTTGTAAATGCTCCTTGTACAGGTCAAAGCTTTTGCCTTTGCGTTCTTCATAGGTGTGCTTGTAAACCGCGTTTTCATAGTTGCCGATGTGTTTTCCGGGTTGACCACCTGAAAAAGCATGGCAATCTGGAAGCCCACCGGCCATTTTGTACACCATGGCAGTGGTGCCCGATTTTCCTAATCCTAAGATTAAAACTTTCATTTACGTCCTCCTGGCCTCACGTTAAACGCGGGGCCTTTTTTTTAGTCTCCCTTTCGGGGATGGTTGAAACCCCTCGTCATTAAGCGAAGAATTGTATATAATTGTCGCTATGCGGCGTGTCATTCCGGGCGTAGAGCCGGAATCCAGGTGCTCAGGCGGAAATCCGAAAGAGCACATTGCTGAGCTGTTCAACTTTCAGCGCGTCGGTATCTCCGATAATCTGCTGTATTTGTTTAATTTTCTCGTTCAGCGCCTCAGAACTGATACCCGGAAATTTATGGCGCTGGAACTCCGGTCGGTTGTGCGAATTCGGGAGGTATGACAACAACCACTTTACCAGACGGCGCCCGTTGGCTACAGACCAACCCCCCATCCGATCATAAAAGACCGGTTTCGGCAATTCGGATCGATTCGCCATCATTGTTTCAAGAACATCAACGATCCTCTCACATGCCAGCGGACCATTCTGTGCCGATAGATAGCGATCGATATTCGATTGTCTTTCATCGCCGTCTGCAGCGCCGAGTTCTCCAGTAATAATTTTCTCAATTGTTAAACGCAACTCCTTAAAAGTAAAACACGGGTAGCTGAGTAGATTGGGTAAACGATAGAAACCATTGTCGTAATATTCATTGACGGATGGGCGGTATGTGATTGCCGGAACCCTCATCACATATGCCTCTACCCCGGTCGTACAGCCGTTATGCACAAGTACTTTCGCAGCCAACAGCCAGGGAACGACGTTACCATCGTTTGTCACCTGAACATGCTCACACGTTGCAGCGATCTTGTGGTATGCTTCTTGATTCTCGGTGGGATGTGGTCTGACAATAATTGTCCAATCCGGGAATGCTCCTGCCAGTGCCGGGATGAGCTTTTTGAACTCATCGAACAATGCTTGTTTGTGAGCCCGCAACCCTTCTGCGAATTCCCGGCTCATGCCTTTTGCGGCCTTGCCAAAGCGCGGTTCTTCACCGGGATTTTTCACCGGCATGAACAGGTTCTGGTGAGGATAAAAAGCATTGACGTGATTGACATTCGTATTGATGAGGATGAAATTCCCATGGGTTTTGTGAATAGCTTTGATTTCTCTGGCATAGAAGTCACGCATCTCAGGTCGCAGCATGTCACCGCGTGGATTTCCCGTAATGTGGATCGGGGTCCTGGAAGACAGGTGTGGATATTGTCGCCATAAATCAGCGTTATCCTGACCCCATGCGAAGAGATGAGAAACGTGCTTTATTCCTGTAGGCGAGATCCGGCGCGAAAAAAAAGTTTCGGCCGGAAGGTGCACCAGGGCCTCTTCATCCCAGGCAACGATTTCGTGTCCAACCTTGCGCATGATCTGAAACAGTTTGCCGCCGCGTTTCGTCATGCTTTTGGAAAGGTATACACTCCTGGGGAAAGAGGAAATTCGATTGTCTATCTCCCAACGTGATCCGATCAATGCAGAGAACCCCCGGCGAGCCGCAATGCATGCCAATAAGAGCTTGGGATCAAATTCGCGCACCTGGTTTTCAACGGGAATGATGAGTGATTTTTTCACTTTTGAGCCTCTAACACTTTCCAACGTTCAGCAAAAGCGTCAAAAAGTTTCGGTTCGCTGGAAATAGCACAAATCTCCTGATTGATCCAGAACGATAGTGTCGACCAGTTATAACTGCCGAAGATAACCCAGCGCCTGCTGTTTTGTTCCACCAGGACGAATTTATTGTGCATCGGTAATTTCTCGGCATGGGAGATCCGTCGAAAGGGTATCCCGGCCGCGGTCAGCCTCTTTTCAGCCTTCAAAGATACGCGCCGGAGGGTTGGTTCTGCCAGTATTTCAAGTGAAGCTCCCCGGCGGGAAATTTTCAACAGGGTCTTGATAGCGGTTGCCCCATTGAGGTGCGATGCTGCAACACGGATACGGGCACCATCACCGAAACGCCTGAGGAAGCACGCTGCCGCATGGGATTGGGCCCGCGGCAGGAAGTGAATATTCGTGTTCGTCCCCCGTAAGGTACGGTTGCCATCTGCAAAGAAGGATTCAAAGATGCTGTGTCGTGCCCGGTGAATCCATCGCACATGGTTCACCAGACCTTTCACCAGGGCCGGTTCGCTGATTCCGACCAGCACGTTGTGGGCGCGGTTATGGTCGCCGATTTTGTGAATGACATCCGGTTTTTTTTCCGGGTCGTCGCCGGACGGGTTGAAGGACCCGATAAAAGCGATGGGTCTGGGATGAGAAAAGCAATATAGCTTTTCGTGAAGGTTGGGATTGCCCATCTTTCTCCCCGGCATCGGCACGCGTGGTGGCAGGTATACGGTTCGAAATCCGCTGCCCAGGCCCTGTGCCCCGGAGAGCATGGCAACCACGGCATTGTTGGCGTTTGGTACGTGGGGATTACCTTCCAGGGTCACCGTCACGTTAACATTCCGGCGATGAGCCCGGAGCAACTGCCGAGCCAGCTTCCGGTCGCGGAAATAATAGGTGACCCAGTCAATTGTCCCACCCGCCGGAACAGCTTCAATCTGCTCGGCCAATAAATCTCGCAACCGACCTGCCGGTTGATCGGGGCCACCGAAATAGATTTCATAATGAGGGCTGGCTGACAATTGTGATCTCCATCGTGCGAAAACTAATTTGTGCAACGTTAGTTTCTTAATAGGTTATTTCTTTGCATTTTATGGCAAAACTTTTTTTCATCACGAAAACACGAAAGTTGGAAAGCACGAAATTTAAGCCATCTTTTTTTCGTGTTTTCGTTATTTCGTGCTTTCGTGATTTATTATTCCTGTTCGGTTCCGGTTTATCCGGGTTAGGGTAATCTTAGGGGCTGCGTCTCAATTGGAAAGATGTGACCTTACTCCGCTTGTGGACTGACCTGAAAGATCTCACTTGAGATCTGGTCTACCTGCAATACGCTGCTGTCGCCAAGAGCCTTCTTGATCCGTGAGACCCGCTCACGCACCTCGTCAAGGGACGCTCCCGGATAACGATGACGATGAAACTCCGGCCGGTTATGCGAATCCGGAATGTAAGAGAGCAGCTTTTTTACCAACCTCCGCATGGTTGCCATAGACCAGCCATCCACCCAGTGAATCAGCGTTGGTTCCGGCAACTGGGAACGTCCTGCACTTATCTTCTCGATAACGTCAACAATTCGCTCACAGGCCAACGGCCCGTTTGTTGCTGCCAGGTGGTGATCAATCAGTACTTTGCTTTCATTGCTGTCGGCAGCGCCAAGTTCACCGTTTAAAATTTTCATCAGGGTTGCCCGCAACTGCTCGAAATTTAAACATTGATGGCTCAACCGATTGGGCAACTGGTAAAAGCCATAGTCGTAGGTGTCATTGACCGTTGCTCTGTAGGAAATGGCCGGGACTCGCATGACATAGGCTTCCACGCCTGTGGTACAACCGTTGTGGATGAGCGCCCTGGCAGCCATCAGCCAGGGGATCACGTTGCCTTCGTTGGTTACCCGCACCCGCTCGCACCGAGCGGCAATTTCGTGATAGACGTCATGCTTTTCCGTTGGATGCGGCCGGACAACAATCGTATGGTTTGGAAATGCACGTTCCAGGTTGGGAATGAGTTTTTTGAAGTCCTCGAATATGGCCAGCTTGTGATCCCGAAATCCTTCGGCGAATTCCCGGGACATGCCTCTGGCGGAACGCCCGAACGTGGGTTTGTCGTCAGGTTTTTTCAGCGGTAGAAACAGACCCTGGACCGGATAAAAGGCATTGACGTGATTAAAATTGGTATTGACCAGGATGAAATTTCCATAGGTGTTGCGGATTCTTTCGACATCATCTTCAAAGAACCCGTGCATCTCAGCTCGCAGCATGTCATTGCGCGGATTGCCGGAGATATGAATCGGCAACTGGGCCGGCAGCTGGGGGTATTGTTTCCATAAATCGACATTGTCCTGACCCCATGCGAAAAGATGGGACAGATACCCCATTGCCCCGGGGGAGAGTCGTCGCGAAAAATAGGTCTCGGGCGGCAGGTGCACAAGGGCCTCATCATCCCAGGCAACGATTTCATGCCCAAGCTTGCGTAAAATCTTGAACATCCTGATGCTGCGAAGCGTCATACTCTTAGAGAGGTAGATGCCTCTTGGAAAAGAAGCAATACGAAAATCCAGCTGCTGGCGTGATCCTATCACTGATGAGAACCCTCGCTGTGCTGCAATGCAGGCCAGCAGCAGTTTGGGGTCGAGCTCCCGCACCTGATTTTCAACTGGAATGAGTAATAACTTGTTAATAATATTTCTCAAATTGTTAAAGTCCCATTTGGGGAATGGGAGAAAATCCCTAGCCTTTAGACAAACTTTAGTTTAACAATGTGCGGCTAAAGGGTTCCAGGGGTCCAGGGTTCAAGGATTCGAGTGATACAGTCACCCGGCGTTGGCTATCTGCAAGTAGTATGTTATTCCATGTGCCCGGAGCATGAGATGAGAACCTGTCACTTGGACCCTTGACCCCTTGGATCCTTGAACCCCAAGCCTTCGGCTTTAGCCGAAGGTGGTTGACTTGTCAGTTGTTTCCCGCTTCCCGCACAGTTTCCAGGATTGCCGTTGCCAGGCTCTTACCATCCAGTTTATGATATGCCAGCACTTCCGGTGGTGTACCACAGGCCGGGTACTCGTTTATGGCAAATTTCATATACCTTTTGGCACGTAATCCATCCAACTTCTGGGCGGTATTTAAGACCTGATCTCCCAGCCCGCCGAATTGGGAATGATTATCTAAAACAAAGATTGATTCACAATCCGCCACATTTTTTTCAAACCAATCTTCATCTATTTGATTGAGCCACGGGAAGTTAATCACTTTCAGTGAAAAGTTTTGCTCATGCAGTGTTTCAGCAGCAACCATGGCTTCGTTCAGCATGACCGGGCCGTAGGCAAACAGAATGGCATCCTGCCCATCAATCACCACCGTACCCTTGCCGGGAACAAACTGGTAATCATCCGGTAATGGAATGGTTCTGGGTGACGGTGAAATCGCCAATCGCATCATGCAGCTTTGGGTCGCCTCATTGACACACCATTTCAAGGCTTCTTTGGTCTCAATTGCATTGGCAGGCTCAATTGTAACAACGTTCGGCAGGGCGCCGAACAGCGATATATCACGGACGCTTTGATGGGATTTTCCCGGACCGGCGGGAATCAGTCCGGCATAGTGACAAACGTAAATGATTTTGGTTTTTTCGGTGGCGTTGTTGTAAATCTGTTCGTTGGCACGGGAGGCCAGAAATACCCCGAACGAATTGACAACCGGCAGCATTCCTTGCAGGGCCAGACCACCGGCAGTGGAGACCATGTCCTGTTCGGCGATGCCGCCTTCGATAAATCGTTGCGGGAAGGTGTTTTCAAAAAGCCGCAATCCGCAATCCGCCGACAGGTCGGCGTCCATGACAACCATGTCCTCTCTATCCGCACCCAGCTCGACCAGTGCCTCGCCATACGCGGTGACGACCTTTTCGGCAGTATCTTTAAGCTTAACTCTATTTTTTTCTCTTGTTTCTATGACTTCGGAAGTCAACGCTTTCAAACCGGCGTTTTGAAGGCACTTGTTTATACTTTCGGTAAGTTCCCGGTATCCGGCTTCAAACGCATCGTCATCAGGCGCACCGGCATGCCATTTGTACAGGTATTTTTCGTCCGGCAATTCCGCCGGGCCTTCCATAAACGAAATGCCCTTACCTTTGATGGTGTCGGCAATCAACACTTTGGGTTTGTCGATGACCCCTTTAAGTTTGGAAAAGGCTTGTTCCAGGGCAGCAAAATCGTGTCCATTGCAGCGTTCAACATGCCAGCCGAAGATTTTGAATTTGGATTCCAGGTCTCCCAGGTCAATGATGTGTTTGAAGTTCTTGTCCGATTGAAACTTGTTAAAATCAACGATAACTGTGAGGTTGTTGACTTTCTGATGCGCGGTCGTCTGCAAAGACTCCCAGATCTGTCCTTCCTGCAGTTCTCCATCACCGGTCATCACCATGACCCGGCCGCCGGCCTTGTTGGCATTTTTAGCCCATGCCATTCCTTTGGCTTTGGAAATCCCCATACCCAGTGACCCCGAGTTGGCTTCAATCCCGGGTATGCTGACATCCGGGTGACCATGGGTGCCGCCGTGGCGTCTCAGATTGGTGAACCGTTCTTCAGATATGAGGCCCATGGCATACAGTACCGCGTAGTGTCCCGGAGCATCATGACCCTTGGAGGAAAAATAGATGTCTCGGTCAGGATGGGAGATGCCGACCTCCGAAATATTCATTTCGGCAAAGTACAGGGCGGTAACAATATCCAGTGAGCTGAAACTGGAGCCCAAATGCCCCGAGCCGGCACGTTTCACGGTGGCGATTGCATTGGTCCGGCACATATCGGCCAGTAACTGCAGTTTTGTATATTTGTCAATGTCTGCCGCGCGAACGCGTTTAAATTCTTTTTCAGGAATCAATTTAATTTCGATCATTATCGTCGGTGCTCCTTTTTAATTGTGCCATGTTGTTTATGCAAGGGTGTATGCAGATTGACTGACTCGAGGCAACCTTGCATCACCCTCTTGAACCGTGTGCTCTGCCAGTTGCCAGTCATATTCATTGTTGACGTCAAATCCTTCATAGTCGGTAGTCAAAAACGGCATTACCACGTTGCCGGCGATGGTTCGATCTTCGAAAACAACTCGCGACTTTGCTATTTCCAGACTTGCATTCTGGACATATATTTCCGGTAAAGAGGGGTATTGGCTGCTGTGCCAGGGTTGTTCGGCCGGTCCCAGCGGCAGCAGAGGCATCATCCGATTACCGCGTATGACCCACATTTTTGCAGGATGCTGGGTGCACTTTTCCACCGCCCGCAAAGAGTCGACGCCCTGCTGGGATGAAAATGCCTGCCACGCCCGCTGGATGGTTGCCGGCAGTCGAAAGGGGCTGGTTGGCCGCAAGATGCTGAAACAGTCATATTTGCGGTCCGCTTCCGCCAGGCGGCAAAGAGTGAACTCCACCCATTCAATATCGGGTGACTGATCGCCGGCCAGCGCTGCAGGTCTCAGAAACGGTACTTGCGCACCATAGTGTTTTGCAATCTCCGCATAATGTTCCGAATCCGTCGAGACAATCACATCGCTGAAAATGCCACTGTCGATGGCGGCCGCAATCGTATACGCCATGAGCGGGTGATTTGCCAGTGGTCGAATGTTTTTGTCCGGAACACGCTTGGAACCGGCCCGTGCCGGTATCAGTGCAACAATGCTGCAATCTTGGATAGTCATTTCTTTACAGTTTCTCGGGATCAATGTTTATGATGATGTTTTTCAAGTCAGAGTAGACGTCCAGGGCTTCCGTTCCAGGCTCCCGCGTGCCGTTGCCGGATTGTTTCAATCCGCCAAAGGGCATATGGGGTTCGCTGCCGAAAGTGCCGGCGTTGACGACAGCGACGCCTGTCTGAATCTTCCTGCAATACTCCATGGCCCGGTCAAAGTTACGGGTATGAATACAAGCGGTAAGACCATAGGGCGAGTCGTTGGACAATTGCAAAGCCTCGTGGAAATCACCGACACGGTAAAGACAGGTTATGGGTCCGAACAGTTCTAAGGTGGAAATATCGTCCTTGGGATCGACATTTTCAATCAAAGTGGGTGCCATATAATAACCACCTTTATGAGCATCATCGGTGAGTCGGTGACCGCCGGATAAAACCACAGCACCGTTCTGCTGAGCATCCTGGATTGCCATGAGCATGTTATTGAGCTGTTTTTCATTGATCACCGGGCCGAGGTCATTATCATCCCCCGGGCCAACACTGAGCGCATGGGTACGTTCGATCAGCATGTCGCGAAATTGATCATAAACGACATCAAAGATGATGATACGACTGCCTGATGCACATCGCTGTCCGGCATTACTGAAAGCCGAAAGCAACACCCATTTTGCAGCTGATTCCAGATCGGCATCGTCGCAGACGACCAGCGGATTTTTGCCGCCCAGCTCGAGTGACACCTTGACCAAATGCTCGCCGGCAATTGAGGCGATTTGACGACCCACTGCGGTGGACCCGGTAAAGCTGATAACATCTACTTCCGGGTCGGCAACCAGAGGTGCGCCGGCCTCCTGGCCATATCCCTGGATAACATTGAGGACGCCCGGCGGCAAACCCGCTTCGTGCGCCAACCGGGCAAAATACCAGGCCGTAGCCGGTGTGTCTTCCGCGGCTTTCAATACAGCTGCATTGCCGCAAATCAAAGCCGGGAATACCTTCCAGGCCACGTTGGCAATCGGCGTGTTGGCAGCGATGATCAGTGCGGCGACCCCCAGTGGTTGCCGCACGGTCATGGCATACTTGTTGGGCACCGCGCTGGTGGTGGTTCGGCCGTAAAAACGGCGGCCTTCGCCGGCCGCAAATTCTCCTTGAGCAATGGCGCCGCCGGTCTCACCAAGCGCTGAAGCAAAGGACATGCCGGTTTCCATGGCAACGATCGCAGCGATCTCTTTTTGATGTTTACGCATGGCCTGGGCAATATCGTGAAGTATGTCGCCGCGCTGCACCGGGGTCTGTTCCGCCCATGCAG
>QMMS01000129.1 GCA_003647375.1 Deltaproteobacteria bacterium | reverse complement strand
TTATCTTGATCTGCACCGATCTCTTGCGGATCGAGGGTTCGCAAAAAGCCTCGACAGATCCACGGGTATGCCTGTGTTTTTTGCGAACCCTTCTCCATCAAGATCTCGGCACACCTCTTCGGGGAAAATAGCTCAGTTCAGGTTTAAGATTTCTTGAAAAGTTCTTTTAACGGCTTGAACCAGATGCCGCTTAAGAACCAGGAATATGCCCAGGTTCCGAAGATAATCAGTACGAAAGCCTTGATAATATCCATGGCGCTTCCATTCAAAGAAAAGCCCGGGACATACCCGAATAAAAACGGCCCCAGATAAAGGAACTTGGCAAATTTAAAAGCTGAAAAAGCGGTTCGCCACATATTGGCCTTGGCAATGGTAGCACCGGCAAAGGCGGCAATGCAGACCGGCGGCGTGATATTGGAGTCCTGGGACAACCAGTAAACAATCATGTGGGCTGCTATTTCATTAACACCCAGGTGCGTCAGGGCAGGTACCGCCACCACGGCGGTGATGAGATAGGCAGCAGTAACCGGAACACCCATTCCGAGGACAAGGGAAGCCAGCGCAATTAAGAATATGGTTAAAACCAAGGAGCCCCCCGCCAGTTCGATAACAATATCCGCAAAAGTCAATACCAGGCCGCTAAAGGTGAGCACGCCGATGATAATGCCGATAACACCCACGGTGGCGCCGATTTTAAGACTGTTTTCTGTCCCGGTCCTGGCCGCTTCCACAAATCGTTTCAATTCAAACCCGACACGTTCGCGCCGATTTTTTCGAAAATAAACGATAATAGCATAAGCAATTAAGCCAAGGACAACCAGTTTATTTGCGGAAATAAGCGTCCCGTCTGAAGCCTTGTTAAGAAAAGATCCCAGAAGCACAATCACCATAATGACTGTGAGCGCCAAATCAATTCGGGTTTCCTCTTCCTTAAAACTGACGGCGATACAGGTGGCAAGGCCTAAAATGGCGGAAAATCCCGGGGAATAACCGCTGAGCATAAAAATCGTTATGACCACCAGGGGTAGAATATAAGGCCATTGTTTCTTCAGGATTTCCATGGCGCTGTGTTCGGACTTTTCACCTATGATATTGTTCTTTTTAGCTTCATAGTGGACCATAACAAAGACGCTGAAAAAATACATAATGGCAGGGAATATGGCTACCAGCATAATTCTGGAATAAGGCACGCCGGTGAGTTCCGCCATGATGAATCCGCCCGCGCCCATGATGGGCGGCATGAACATCCCGCCAATGGACGCCGCCGGCTCAATACCACCGGCAATGTGAGGCTTGAAACCGGCCTTTTTCATCATGGGTATGGTAAATGCACCGGTGGACACGGTATTGGCGATGGCGCTGCCTGAGATGGAGCCAAAAAGGCCGCTTGCTATGACGGACACCTTGGCGGGCCCGCCTATTTTATGACCCACGGCGGCCAGGGGCCAGTCAATGAAAAATTTCTGGGCACCACATTTTTCCAGAAACGCACCAAAAAGAACAAAAAGAATCACATATGTGGCCAGAACATTGGCCATGATACCAAACACGCCATCGCTTTTATAAAAGATACTGGTGCACAATTCGGGAAACGAGTCACCGGCATGGGAAATGATTTCCGGAAAGTATGCCCCGTAAACACCATAGCTGAGCGCCAGGACACCGATAACAACAAAAATATTGCCCACCACCCGCCGAGCCAGTTCAATACCGATGAGAACCCCGATCATGGCAACAGCCATGTCAAAGGGTGTTTCAGCTCCGGTGCGGTAGTTGATGTCTTCAAAATTTAGTATCCAGTATCCGATGGTAAAAATTGAAAGCAGGATCAACAGGTAGTCGGTTACCCGAAGAGCCGGGTTCAACCCGGGCCATTTTTTCGATTGGGACTTATATGCCAAAAACACCAGCACATAGGTAATGATTACGTAGATCCCCCGATGGTACTGTGTGGACGCCGGACTGACAACTGCAGCGTAGGAATAAAAAAGGACCAGTGAGACAGCTAATACGTCAAATAAAATTTTTTCTGCTTTGTTTAATTTGTCGTACACTTTTTTACCCCCTTAAAATAAAATTCATTACACCGAAAAGATAGGAATTGGAGAATTAGAACGCATTAATTCCCCAATTCCTGATTTCCTAAATCCCTGAATTTTATTTCAGCATACCTTTTTCTTTCCAGAATTTTTCAGCACCGGGATGAAACGGTGTCACGATGTTGCCGGCACCGGTTTTTAGGCTCATGTTTTTAAAGGTCTTTTTCTGACCGACCATGTGCTTGAGTCCTTCATCCGTATAAATCAGCGAAAGGAGCTTATAGACCGTGTCCGCAGATACTTTGGAATTGGCTACCCACAGAGCGCTGTCCTGGAATGAAGGTGCGTCATAATCCACACCCCGGTACGTTCCGGCAGGCACTGCCAGTTTTCCGAAATAGGGATATTTTTCATAAAAACCGGAAGCCTTTGCATCCGCATCCAAATCGAGCAGGGCTATTTTGTTGGTCTGAGCAGCCATGATAACGGCGCCACTCGGAAAGGCGGTAAAGAGCCAGAATGCATCCAGCTGATTGTTACCGAAAGCGGCCGCGGCATCATTGTAACCCATGGCATTTCGCTTGACCTTGTCCCAGACGCCCATATGGGAAAAGAATAACTCGCAGTTGGCAAATGCGCCTGAACCGGCATTCCCCACACCCACTTTTTTTCCGGCAAGATCCTTTACACTCTTAATCCCGGAACCTTCTCGGACCACCAGCTGCGCCGGGGCACCATAAAGCCAGGCCACCGCGAGGACATCGGTATATTTCTTGGTATCTTTTTTCATCATTCCGTTTCTACCCAGGTACACATGGCCGGAATAGACCACACTCATCTGCTGTTTGCCGGAATTGGTTTTTCTCAGATTTTCCACGGAACCAGCTGATGATTGCGCCTTTACGGTAAAATCCGCTATCTCCTTAACCGGTTTATAAACCTGAATGCCATTGGCAACCACCTGGAATGTTCCACCTGCCGGCCCGCCGCCGAAAACGATTCTCTCCTTGGCAAACGAGGATCCCGCAAAGACCATCGCGAGCACCAATACGAAACATAGTCCCATTACTATCTTAAATTCCTGTCTCTTCATTTAAAACCTCCTGTGTTGTTTTCATTATAACATTGATCCAAAAGATGGATTAAAACTCTTTTCCATCCAATTAAAGCCAGATGCCCCGTGCAAGCAGCCGATGACGTTGACGCCATCTCCTTCCAAAGCCGCAACCAAAATGACTATCTGCAATTACGGAATCCTGAATCTGACATTCCAGTTTATTGCATACAAAACTGCAGCAAAATCGTCAATTAGACAATTTCTGATCTTTTTGTCAGATTTTTTCTTACAAGAAAATGGTTCAGGTTTCTATCAACCTGTTTTGAATGGCAAATCGAGATAATTCAGCGTTATTTCTTAGACTCAGTTTTTTCAATAATCGCAGTCGATAGGTATCGACTGTTTTAATGCTGATGTTATAATTTTCTGCGATCTCACGATTGGTGTGCCCCAGTGCCAACCGTCTGAGCACCTGAAGCTCCCTTGTTGACAAGCGGTCGAGAGGCGACTGTCCCGAGGTCCCTTTTGCCACGCGCAGAGCCAAGGCTTCGGCGGCCTCTTCGGAGATATACAAAGAACCGGCATACACCTTTCGAATCGCCTTGACAAGTTGTTCCGGGGCCGATTTCTTGGTGATGTATCCCCTGGCGCCGGCCTCGATGGCGCGAACAACATATTGTTGCTCTTCGTGCATGGTCAGTATCAGGATGGGAAGTTCCGGATATTCCGGTTGTAGCTGCTGGAGAACCTCCAGCCCGTCAATTTCAGGCATGGAGATATCGATCACAGCAACATCCGGCCTGCTCTTTCGAATCTGATGAATAGCTTCCTTCCCGTCGGACGCTTCCGCCACAACTTCCATATCGTCACTCTCTTCCACGATACGCCGGAGCCCTTCACGAACGATGCTATGGTCATCAGCCAGCAATACCTTTATCATAAAACACCTCATGGTGTTCGTATATCCCCACAAGGGATGTTCTTAACAATTATCATATATATTATAAGTTACAGTTTTCAAGCTGCTCCTGAACAGCCACAGGATCCCGGATATTATTTTTTGAGGGGCGCCCTGAACGTCACAGTTGTCCCGTTTTCAGGCGATGCGGCAATCTCTATATGTCCTCCCACCAGAACCGCCCGTTCACGCATGAAAGCGACCCCCAGACCCTCTGCATCCTGAAGCATTTTTTGATCGAAACCGGATCCATCATCTGCCACCTGTAGCGCCAGTTCTTCATTTTCCGAGTGAAGCGTAACAAAAACATGCTTTGCTGCGGCATGTCGTGCAACGTTTGTAAGCGCTTCCTGGGTTATCCGGTAGGCAGTGATGGCGATGTTGTCATTGACCTTGGGCACTTCTGAATGGTCAAAGACGCAGGAAACATCGGTTCGGCGCTCAAAATCCGTCACGCACCACTCCAAGGCATCCACAAGGCCCAGATGGTCTAAAACACCAGGTCGAAGCCTGATGGCCATCAACCGGACCTCCTCGATGGTCTTGTCGATCAACTTGCACATGGCCTGTGCCCGCTTCGCCACCGAAGGGTCTGATCCTTTCATCCGCTCCTGAAACCATACAGCATCCATTCGCAACGCCGTTAACACCTGGCCCAGTTCATCATGCAGTTCACGGGCAATATACGCTCGCTCCTTCTCCTGGTTTGCCATAATACTGCCGGACAATCGTCGGAGTTGATCCTGTGCTTTTTTAACTTCCATAATGTCGGTGGAAATCGCACCAACACCGCTGGTGACCCCATGTTCATCATAGACAGGAAATTTAACCGAAAGATACGTGTGCAACCCGTCATCATGGGGCAGGTATTCTTCCACCTGAAACGAACGCCCTTGGGAAAGCACCTGCTGGTCATGTTGATGAATTTTTTCGGCGATGTCTGCAGGTAGAATCTCGAAATCGGTCCTGCCGCGAACGTCTTCATTCATCTTGTTCAGAATGGTTTCAAAACGGGTATTGATCAGGCGATACCGCCCTTGTTCGTCCTTGATGGAAACAACATCCGGTGTATATTTCAATATGCTGCTGATCTCGGCCGTCCGTTCCCGCACTTCGGCTTCCAGTTCTTTCGAATAACGGCTCAATTCCTCCTTGGCTCGAGTCAAAGCCTCTTCTGCCCGTTTCCTTTCGGTTACGTCGATGGAAACAGCCAGTGATCTTACGGGTTGGTCATCTTCTTTTCGATCACTGATAGCTGAAAGCAGGATGTCGATAATCTCACCATTTTTTTTGACGAACTGGTAGGGGACATCTTTACAAAACCCGATCTTGAAGAACTGCGGGAAGATATTTTGCTCCGCATGATTGCGAGAGGTGTCGGTAAAAAATTCCGTCAGCCGCCTGCCCACAACATCTTTCTTTTCATAACCCATCACATCTGCCCAGTAATCACTGACGCTCACAATATAACCATCTCTATCTATGGAATGCAGCATGGCCGGGGTCTGGTGGTAAAGCATCCGATACCGTTCTTCGCTTTCTCTCAAGGCTTTTTCAGCTGATTTTTTTTGCAATATCTCACCGGAGGCTTTTCGGTAGAGGATAAACACCGACATTCCTACGAGGAGACACAGCAGCAGCACAATGGGACCCATCATTTTTGTAAGGGGGTCTGATACAATCTTTGAGATGGCATTACGGTTTCGAAGATGAATGAAACTCCAACCCGGGTAGTTATCGATCTCACCACGATGGACACGATACTGGTTTCCCTCCCGATCTTCTGAGTTTGCATCATCAGAGAAGGTCAGTCCCGTCCAGAACCAGGGCCCTCGACCGAATTGTCGTGATTTTAAAATACGATTCTCATCAGCTTTTGAAACTTTTTCCGTCGTTTGAAACAGCCAGTCTTTTCGACTTGAAATGAAAATAACGCCGAAGGGGTCTGTAACCAGCACGATTTCATCTTCCGAAAAACTGATTTTTTTCTCGATTTCTTCGATGGATCCTTTGATAACAACGAGCCCGATGGGTATATCCTCACCTCTTTCAAAAACAGGAAAACTATAATAAACGCCTCTCTTTTTAGAGGTGGTTCCAAGGGCAAGGTAGGTGGACGGCGCGCTATGAATAGCCTGCTGGAAGTAGGGTCGAAACGCAAAATTTTTACCGACAAAACTGTCGGGGGCATTTCGGTTGGAAGACGCGACAGTGACACCTTCGTAATTCATGAGATAACAAACATCCGTTTCAAGAGACGCCTTGAACAGGTCCAGTACCTCATTTGCGTTGTTTTGTGCAATATTGCCCGGACGCACAAGCATTTCAAGCATCTCGTCCATACCGGCCAGCACCTTTACCGCCTTTATGTTTTCCGAAAGATAGGATGAAAGGTTTTTCTTGATCAAGGCAATGCGAGTTATGGTCTGCCGTTCCGCTTCATTGAAGGCCGCCTCCTTCAATGAGTTATAATAGAAATAACCACCGGTGGAGGCCGACATAAAGGCCAGTAGGGAAAGAACCAGGATGATGAGGCGTAATCTCATGAGAGTAATACCTAAGCTGAGCTTTGGTTGTGGGGTTACATGTCCAGCTTGAAAAACTCTTCTGCTTCGGTCACGGTATCCGGCTTTTTTGTATACTCCGTAGGTACCGAGCCTTCCTTGAAACACTCAAATAGGGTTTCTTTCGATTCCGGAATCGGCAGCAAGCCTGTCTCTGCATCGATCTTGGCAAAGACCACACCTTCCGGTACCTGAAAAACTTTGATGGGTTGATCTTTCAGGATTTCCCTCATGAAACCCAACCAGATAGGGCTGGCGGTACGAGCGCCTTGTTCACCTTCTCCCAGGGATTTCTCTTCGTCAAACCCGACCCAGACCCCGGTGATATAACGCGGTGAATACCCTACAAACCAGGCATCAAACAGGTTGTTCGATGTTCCTGTTTTGCCGGCTACCGGCCGCTTCAATGCCTTGATTCGCCTCCCGGTCCCGTTTTTGACAACCCCTTCCAGGAGATTGGTTATCAGGTAGGCGGTATTTTTCTCCAATACCTTTTCCCTAACCGTGCCGGCCTCTTCAAGAACATTACCATCGCGATCGACGATTTTTTGAATAAATACCGGTTGAACCAGATATCCCTGGTTTGCAAAAACAGAATAGGCATTCACCATCTCCAGCAATGAAACACCGGAAGACCCCAAGGCGATGGAAAGATCATTGCTTAAATCCGAGGTGATACCGAGTCTCCTGGCATAGGAGATACAATAGGGAACACCGATATCCTGTAAGATTTTAATGGTAACAACATTTCTGGATTTTTCCAGCGCCTCACGTAAAAGTGTGGGGCCATAAAATTTCTGGCCATAATTTCTCGGTTTCCACTTGAAATCCATCTGCTCGTTCTGAAACACGATGGGCGAATCAATTATAACAGATGCCGGTGTATAGCCTTTATCCAGTGCAGCCGCATAAATGACGGGTTTAAATGCTGACCCGGGTTGCCTCCTGGACTGTACGGCCCGGTTGAACTGACTCTCCAGAAAATCTCTGCCGCCCACCATTACTTTGACATTGCCTGTCTCAGCCTCAATGCACAACAACCCTGCCTGCGCCTCCGGTGTCTGTTCCAGAAATAGCTGCCAAAAGGTCGTTTCAGAATCCAGCTCTCCAAGGCTTACTGAAATGACATCCCCCACGTGAAAAACCTCGCTTGGCTTCTTGGCCTTCACACGGTAATAGGCAATATCAGGATTTGGCTTGCGTGCCCAACGGATATCTTTCAGCAGGATGATGCCCTGCTCTTTTCCTATCCGCACCCATGTCTTACCCTGGCCGTCGTCAACTTTGATGACAATGCCTTCAGTCAGGGCCCCTTGTGCCAGGGGCGTTTCTGTCAGTTTTTCTTCAATCGACTTGGAAAACGCTTCGAATTCTTCCGGGGGTATCTGTTTGATGGGTCCACGATATCCCTGCCGGCGATCCAGGTCACGAAGCCCTTTTTCAATCTCGGTGCGGGCTTTTTTTTGCATTTCGATGTTGACCGCCGTATAGACCTTCAACCCTTCCTTCAATAAAACATCAGCTCCATACTGCGCTTCAATGTACCGCCGGACATGCTCGGTATATACTGGAACTTTCTCAATATACCAGTTCCGTCGAGGCTTGATATCCAGTTCGGTGTTGATGGCCTCCGTTGCCTGGACATTTGAGACAAATCCCTCGCTAACCATTCGATTTAAAACATATATTTGTCGATGCTTGGCCCGTTCCGGATGCCGGAACGGCGAGTACCGACTCGGGGCCTGGGGCAGGCCGGCCAATATAGCACATTCTGCCAGATTTAAATCCTTGGTGGATTTTCCAAAATAATTTTCCGCCGCAGCTTGAACGCCATAGGCGCCGTGTCCCAGATAAATCTGGTTTAAATAGAGATACAAAATATCAGCTTTAGAAAAGGTTTTGTCGATACGATAGGCAAGAATCGCTTCCTTGATTTTACGCTTGTAACTTCTTTCGGGGGTGAGAAAAAATGATTTGGTGACCTGCTGGGTAATGGTGCTGCCCCCCTGCACGATGGTTCCCGCCTCAAGATTTTTGAAAAACGCCCGAACAATACTGACAAAATCAATCCCCTTGTGTTTAAAATATCTGGCATCCTCAGCTGCAATAAAGGCTTCCTTCAGCGTCTGGGGCATTTCGGATAAGGGGATAACGATTCTTCTTTCCGTATAAAATTCACCAATCTTACGGTTGTCATCTGAAAAAACTTCTGTAATCGTCGGCGGGCGATACTCTGACAGCGAGGTGATTTTGGGCAGGTCTCCGCCTAGATAGAGGTAAAGACCGCCGATAGCCATCGCCACTGCCGCCATGGACCCAACCAGAACCACCAACGCCCATAGAAAAAGCCTTGCAATAAACGGTCTATTTTTTTTTGGGTGGCGGCTGTTTGATGGTGATAAACGCTCTGTGCCCATTGCCATCTTGCTCCTGTTTAAACATAATGTGACAAAAACATAGTATTTACAATAGGTACTCTTATTAGACAACAACAAAAAACAATTTGACTTTATTTTTCGGTATCGTTATTCAGGCAGCATGAACAAACTCGATTTCAAAAAAACCAATGGTCTAATACCTGCCATCGTCCAGGATGCTGATACCGGAGACGTCCTCATGATGGCTTACATGAACCCTGAAGCCTGGGAGGCGACACTATCCACACGCAAAGCCACCTTCTGGAGTCGCAGTCGACAGGAGCTCTGGGTGAAAGGTTTGACCTCTGGAAATGTTCAGCATGTAAAAGAAGTCTACATCGACTGTGATAATGATGCGGTCCTTTTGAAAGTGAAGCAGATGGGAGGGGCTGCGTGTCATACCGGCTATAAAAGCTGTTTTTTCAGACGGGTCGAGGGTGAATCCCTCCAGATTATCGGTGAACCGGTATTCGACCCGAAGGAGGTTTACAATTTATGACATCACCATTGAAACTTGGCATCCCCAAAGGGAGTCTTCAGAATGCAACCATTGCTTTGTTCAAACGATCGGGATGGAACATCAATGTGAACGGCAGAAGCTATTTCCCAGAAATTGATGACGATAGCATTGTATGTGCCATCTGCCGGGCACAGGAAATGTCGCGTTACGTTGAAGACGGAACCCTTGAAGCGGGACTCACCGGTAAAGACTGGATTGCTGAATATACTTCCGACGTCCATGTCGTCACCGACCTTATCTATTCAAAAGTCAGTTCCCGTCCGGCAAGATGGGTACTGGCCGTCCCGTTTGACTCGGCAATTCAATCCCTTGAAGACTTGCGTGGGAAAAAGATTGCCACTGAATTGACAGGCTTCACCCAACACTATTTCGATGAAAAGGGTATTGATGTGGCGGTAGAATTTTCCTGGGGCGCAACCGAGGCAAAGGTCGTATCCGGGCTGGCTGATGCTGTTGTTGAAGTCACTGAAACAGGCAGTACCATCCAAGCCCACGGCTTAAAAATTATTCACGAATTAATGCAAACCAATACCCAGCTGATCGCCAATCACGACGTCTGGAAAAACGAGGCCAAAAGGAAAAAGATCGAGCAGATCGCTCTGCTGCTGAAAGGCGCCCTTCTCGGTGAAAAGCTTGTAGGCCTGAAAATGAATGTTTCCGAAGAGCGCCTGAAGAAGATCATCTCACTGCTACCGAGCCTGAATGCACCGACCATCGCACCGTTGTATGAGACAAGCTGGTTTTCTTTGGAAACGGTCATCGATATCGGTGTGGTGAGAGACCTGATCCCGGTGCTTCTAAAGGCAGGAGCTGAGGGCATCATTGAATACCCTTTGAACAAGGTTGTCTAAATGTTATGTTGATCAAATCCGCTCAATTCATTACCAGTGCCGTCAAGCCATCACAGTACCCGGAACCAACCTTTCCGGAAGTGGCCTTTTCCGGCCGTTCGAATGTCGGCAAGTCATCGTTGCTGAACGTTCTGGTTAACAGGAAAAGCCTGGTCAAAACCAGCAAAACACCCGGCCGCACACAACTGATCAATTTTTTCCTGGTGAACCAGTCGCTTTCTCTGGTAGACCTGCCGGGGTATGGATATGCCAAGGTTCCGGCAGCGGTCAAACGCACCTGGGGTCCCATGATCGAAACCTACCTTTCCGGGCGGGATGCTTTGACCAGTGTGGTTTTAATTATGGACATCCGGCGAATGCCGAGAGAACATGAATTCAACTTCATTGACTGGCTCATTGAACAACACCTGCCCTGCATCCCCGTCCTTACCAAGACAGACAAACTTTCCAAGACCCGTCAGATGAAGCAGCGGTTTTCTATTGCAAAGCTGCTTGGCATGAGCCCGGATCAACTTATCCTCTTTTCTTCCAAAAACAGGTCCGGCTTATTGGAGGTCTGGCGCACCATTGAACATTATCTAAAAGGTAGGGAACCAGGACCATGACCCAAACGAAACCAAACGATTTCAAGTCCGGTTTTGTCGCCATTATCGGCGCGCCGAATGTCGGGAAATCTACCTTGCTCAACAAAATGCTGGGGCAAAAATTGTCGATCACCTCAAAAAAACCCCAGACAACCCGAAACCG